>JAUPKV010000439.1 GCA_030837265.1 Methanobacteriota archaeon | reverse complement strand
TTAGCGCGGTACTTGAAGGAGTTCCTCCATTACCCTGATCAGACACCTTTAATCAATTTCATTTAGGTAGTTGCTTGACATTCTCATTTAGTTTTCTTTGTTTATTCTTTGTTGAAGACGTTAATTACGTCTCTCAATATACGTTTTCAGTGCTATTCCCAATTTCAAGAACCCATTGAGTCGAAAATATATCTTTATTAATAGGTATTGAATAACTGTAAGAAGGTATAAACATACTATCCATTTTCGTATCCTTCTGATATAGAATTAACTTCAAATGAGTATCTCCACGTTCAAATAAAGGTAGATATTCTTCTCGTGTGATAATGTGACCAGAAACGATCAATTTTTCATTAGGCTTAACAATAAATCCATCTTGATTATTATCAGGCGATTTAAATTCCACTTCTCCTGGATTTATCAATGTACATAATGCTTCATGATAATATCCTCTTTCGTTAGTAATAATGTGAAATTCTCCATGATTAGAGAGATGAGTTACATTAGAACCATTATTGGTGAGTACGATCTTTAAATCAGGTATTGTTCGAGATGAGTAATAATTAAAATAATAAAAAACTAAAGGTGCTGTAATAACAATAACAATTATTATCAAAATAATAAGTCGAAAACGTATGTTGTATCTGGAGATTGACATTCTCAAATTGTTGATACTTAAACTTATTTCCTTACCAAATAATAAATAAATTACAACAAACATTAAAAGAAAATAGATCCCAAGAATTGTTGTTTGTTCTTTTGAGAACAAAAACCCTATAATAGCTACTGAAATTGTAGTAATTATTGTACCTATGATCTTGAGATATATATCTTTTAATGTTTTTTCCATGTAGTTCTCTTAGTGCTTTTATGTTTAATAAGGATTAGGACTTATGCAATTAGTATGAAATCGACAGTGATAGAAAAATAACGTTCTAAAACCTGTACTTTAGGGTCTTCTAGAATTCCGAGGTTGGCGCATATAGCCGCTTATTTTACCGTACAAGCCACATATAGACTCTGTAGCAATCTTTCGGGATTAGTAGGCTTTTATTATAAGTATAACATAAAGTCGGGTCAGATTCTTTCCAACTAGCTTAAACAAAAAAAATAATGTCCCGAATACTTCAAGAACTTATAAAACGTCATACAAAATCCATAATAAGCGTCTATCTCACATCTCTTTCCCTGAGTCTTGAAACCCAAACACCTACAAGCCTTATTTTTACCTCCAAAGAAATTCTGAAGGAGTTGCCCAATTATCCTTTTAATCAAAAAATATCCTCGTTTCTTAAAAAAGCTGTCCTGATATTAATATCCTGAATCTGGCCTTGAAGCCCGCTACGAGCGTGTAAATAGCTTCCAGAAGGTAGTATAAGTGCATCTCTTTTTGTTTTTCTAAATATGAGAGTTCAAAAAGGCTGTGACAACACATAATATTAATAACAAAATACACTTTATCAAGTTACATTCTCAGTAAAATACTTCTTATAATACAATTTCATATCTTCTAATAAATTAGAACAACCTATACAAATCCCTTGATGAACGGTTTCTATATGTTTTAAATCAGCTTCATTAAGATTATCTAAACCGTAATTACGTATTGGATCCTCAACATCATTAATATTAACAGAATGCCACAATCTATTTTCAAAGTCATTTAATTTGTCCTCATACATATCAACGTATTTTCGAATTATTAGTATATCATAATATTTCATATGTTTCATATCTTCCAGCAATAATTTAGAATTAAGAACTAATTTATTAGCCTGAACGATAACATTTAACACATCCAACTTAAGTTCATAAATATCAGAATTCTCATCCATAATATGCACCTATAGTTAACCAAACATATATCGCTGTATCAAATCCTCGTTTAATAAGTGGAGTTATATCCTAAAATCCTTCATACTCTTGATTGAAGAATATAAAGCCGAGATAAAATCATGATCCAGTTTATTGAGATGTTTAAGGCCTGTTTTGAGGTATTTATTGAGGACTTTAAATTGATTTTGCCTATTTTAGATGGAAACTTGAGAATTACTTGATTTATACATTTCGCATTGCATTAATATCACTCGGAGAGAAATGTTCTGATAGGTTCTATGCGACAATTCATGTCACACGATTGCTTTCGTGGCACATAACAACACCTCGACCCTTTCCTCTCTTTGGATCAGCGTCTACTACTACAGGAAGTACTTTAAGTTCAGGCCTTTATCTGACTTCTAATAGAAAGAAACATCTATGTCTACGAGGAGGGCACTCTGTCTTTCGTTATTGTTTATGAGGATTGATTGCGAACACCATAGTAATATTAGTAGTTTTGAGATAGACACAAATTATAGGAATATAGCTGAGACAACATTCACTGTAGTAAAAAAAGTTTGGAGAAACACTTCGGGCAAAGAAGTTTCGAAACCAAGTGAAGGAAATCAAACTCAAACTGACAGTGTATAACATGGACAAAAAGATATTAGAAGTTGTTTAATATGCACTATTTACTGAAGTAAAAGCATGATCATATCACACATAATCGCTAAAACAATAGTGAGTATAATTGTCATTGTATCTATCTATTTTCCAAAAATTAATACTGTATAGATTTATATACGGTTTAACGTTTAAACTAAATTATTAAAAGAATAAAAATAGCACTGCTCTATTATATCTTTAAAACTAAAATTATAATGATTTTTACATAAAATTAACCAATACATTAAATTATTTATTATAAAAGCTCTTTAAACTAAAGCTTACATTTTCAAACTCATCTTTTAGAAGATTGTCCTTATAAAAGGTGCTCTTCCTTCTTTAAAAGAAAAACTACAGGAACCGTCTTAATATGTCAGGGAATTACGGAAAAGTTTATCTTGTTGGTTCCGGTCCAGGTGACCCGGAGCTTCTCACTTTGAAAGCCCGCCGTCTGATTGATAATGCCGAAGTAGTAATCTTTGATCAACTTCCCGGAAAAGCCATTCTGGACTCAATGCCCGCAAATGCGGAAAAAATAGATGTTGGGAAATATGCTGGCAACCACACTATGACTCAGGCAGAGATCAATGAACTGCTTTCGCAGAAAGCAAAGGAAGGAAAGAGAGTTGTTCGATTGAAAGGAGGAGATCCCTATGTTTTCGGTAGAGGTGGAGAAGAAGCCGAAGTGCTTGCGGCAGAAGGCATTGAATTCGAAGTTGTGCCGGGAATCACTTCCGCAATAGCAGTGCCTGCTTATGCGGGAATTCCTGTGACCCACAGGGAAAGTACCTCGATGGTTACCTTCATAACCGGGCACGAAGATCCGACCAAGCCGGAGAGCGGGCTTGACTGGGAAACCCTGGCAAAGTTCGGAGGAACAATCGTAATCCTTATGGGCGTAAAAATGCTCAGCCGAAATGCTGAAGAACTTATTAAACACGGGAAAGACCCTTCAACACCTGTTGCGGTCATTGAAAAAGGAACCAGACCTGACCAGAGAGTAACTGTAGGAACTCTTGCAAATATTGCCGAACTTGCAAAGGAATACAAAATAAAAGCTCCGGCTATCACAGTTATCGGGGACGTGGTCAAGATGCACGATATATTAGGAGAACAGCATGTCACGACCGAATTTTAACTAACTCGAAGGGATCAGATATTTGAGGATCAGATATTTGAGAATCAGTTATTCGAAGTAGTTTTGTGCTTAAGGATTAGATATTATGATTGACGAACATGAGGAAGAAAAAATGCCCGTCCTTGCAATTATGAGGCCGGAGAGTTACAGAGAAAAATCAGAGGCACTTGCCCGAGAATTTGGTTTTGATCCGATATATGCTCCCATGATTAAGCTTGAGGCCCAGAAAGATGAAGGTTTTGATCCCTTCGTAAGTAGAGTCCTGGAAGAAAAGACAGATTACGTAGTTTTTACCAGCGCAAATGGAATTACCTTTGCTCTTGAAAAGCTCTCTGAAAATGAAAAAGCAAATTTTATCACGAGTCTGAAGAAATGCAAGGTAATAGCAATTGGCCCTAATACCGAAAAAGAACTCATTAAAATAGGAATAGACAATCCATTTTTGCCAGGAAATTACAGTTCAGAAGGAATTGTTGAAACTCTTTGCCCGGAGGTAAAAGGAAAAATAGTGGACCTCGCAAGAAGTGCCTTTGGTGCCAGCATTTTAAAAGAAGGGCTTGAGAAATGCGGTGCTACTGTCTTTGATACTCATGTGTATACACTCAGCATTCCCGAAGGAGAGGTGCAGAAAGAATTGATAAAATATACTCTCGCAGGAGAGGTGAATGCATTTGCCTTTACAAGCTCCATGATGGTAAAAGGTTTTATGAAACAGGCTGCCCGACTGGGAGCAGAAGATGCTATTAAAGAGAAATTAAAAGGGACCGTTGTTGGAGCTATTGGAACTCCTACAGGAGATACCCTGAGGAAATATGGCATTAATGTGAATGTTATTCCGGAAGAATTTACTTTCGATGCTCTGCTAAAAGGTATTAAGAGCAAACTTCAGTGACTTTGAGACGTGAAAAAATGATAGGCATTTCAAAACTTTATTGCGGGACTGTTGAACCTTCTGATGCCCTTCGCTATGGTAGGGAATCCAAAAGACTTCCTTCTCATTTATTGCAGTTTTCTAAAGACAAAAAGCCCGTAGTTGTCTGGAACATGACCCGCAGATGCAATTTAAAATGTGTCCACTGTTATGCACAGGCAAAAGATATCGAATTCGAAAATGAGCTTTCGACTGCAGAGGGCAAAAATTTAATAGACGATCTTGCAAACTTCGGAAGTCCGGTGATCCTTTTTTCCGGTGGAGAGCCCACTCTTAGAAAAGACTTGCCGGAACTTGCAGCTTATGCTCGTGAAAAAGGCATGAGAGCAGTAATTTCCACAAATGGGACGCTTATAGATAGAGATTTGGCTAAACTTTTAAAGGATGTCGGGCTCTCATACGTTGGAGTGTCCCTGGATGGGATCAGGGAGACAAATGACAGGTTCAGGGGAGTAAAAGGAGCCTTTGATGCAGCTCTCAGGGGCCTGCATAACTGCCAGGAAGCAGGTATAAAGGTTGGACTGCGTTTCACCATAAATAAGCAAAATGTCAGGGATATCCCTGCAATCTTTGATCTTATGGAAAAAGAAAACATTCCCAGAATCTGTTTCTATCATCTGGTTTACGCAGGCAGGGGCTCTAACATGGTAAATGAAGACCTCTCCCTCGAAGAATCCAGGCAGGCTGTGGATCTTATAACACAGAGGACAAAAGAGCTGCATGAAAAAAACTTCCCTGCCGAAGTCCTGACAGTTGACAATCATTGCGACGGACCCTACCTGTATTTAAAACTCCTTAAAGAAAACAAAGAAAGAGCTGCAGAGGTATTCGAACTCCTTTCGATGAACCAGGGAAATTCCTCCGGAATCGGAATCGGGTGCGTTTCCTGGGACGGCTCCGTACATGCCGACCAGTTCTGGAGACATTATTCTTTTGGGAACGTACGGGAACGCCCGTTCAATGAAATATGGAACGATCTCAGCGATGATTTGATGGCCGGGCTTAAAAATAGAAAATCTCTTATCAAAGCTCGTGGAGATCGCTGCGGCAGATGCAAATGGTTCGATGTCTGTAATGGGAACTTCAGAGTACGGGCTGAAGCCGTATACGGGGATGTCTGGGCAGATGATCCGGCTTGTTATCTTACAAAAGAAGAAATCGGGTATTACGAAGCCTGAAGTACTACAGGCTTCCAAATTTATAGAACAGTATAAATTAATATAAAACTTTTATTAAATCGTTATTATATCGTTTATTAATATATTATTTTTTTGGAAAACTGATTTAAAATAAATGATGACGTTCAGATGTTGTAACATCAACTGAATAAAACAGGCCGGCCAAATAACTGGAATTATGGAAAAAGAAGAATAAGGGAGCA
>JAUPKV010000438.1 GCA_030837265.1 Methanobacteriota archaeon | reverse complement strand
ATGGATCTTCAACAGCTGCATGCGATGAAAAGCTTGTTCTGTGCAATTGCATGACGACAATTCATTCCTTTTCGTTCATTATTCTTTTCGTTCACTATTCTTTTCGTTCACTATTTTTTTGTTCATTATTCTTTGTGTTGATATTTTAATCTGAATTCATTGGTCATCGGTTAAGGATAAATCGTTATCAATTGCATCGATTTTCACAAAGTATGTTAAATCATTTATCGGTATTAAGCTGGAGATTAACATAGATTTCAGTTTAAACGCTCAAAATTTGGGCTTGATCTTTTAGTTGAAATCGAGACCTATAGGCATGAAAATCCTTAACCGATGACCAGTGAATCTGAATTAGAATTACTGTGTATTTAATTGATAACAGCTGCTTCAGGCCTAATCAACTTCAATCCCTTTCGACATATTTTATATCTACTTCGACAATAGGTCTCCCTTCCTCAGTAAGGGGTAAAAGCCATTCAAAAAGTCTTTTCATCTCTTCCTGTGAGTTAGCACAGATAATGACCTCAATAGATCCGAGAGATTCTTCCTGAGCAGGAATACTGGGAACTCCGACAAAAGCAGCCTGTTTGTTTAGTAAAAAACGAACAGAACATCCTTCAACAGATAAACCTGCATTGAGAGCTTTATTGCGGACACTATCTATGATTTTTTCCCTGCGGATGAGCTCATGAAGAGTTGACAAGATGTTAATTCCTCCTTTTCCCGATAAAAGTAAAGAAGGCGGAACCCCTGTCTCAGGTTTGGCGATCCTTATATCCTCTTTTTCAATTTTTATATCAGTAAACATCGCTGAAATCGCCATGATAACTTTTTCCGTATCTTCTGTTGGATATACAGGGGCTGAAACCTTAACATGTATCATGAATTTTCTCCCTATATCTGAAAATTATTTGTTTAAAATTTTTTAATCATTAGTTCGAAGGGTTTATTTAACCTGTTACTATTCCAACTTGTTACAAGTTTTCTCAAAAAATATTTAATTCTCTTTTAACTCTTTTAAGTACTGTTTATGTCACTGCTAAGGTGTATTTTTTAAGGTATATTTTAGTCATTGTTTTCCAAATTCTTTTTTAGATTCGTTAGCCACATCGACACCTAGGTAGTTACTCAAAACCTCGATAACATCTTTCCTAAAGGTCTCTAGAGAAAAACTATTCTCGATTTCAATATTAGATGCCTCTATAGCTTTTCCCATGCCCCAACCTAGTTCTCGCTCATCACGATGGCGGAGACCATCGATACTGTCCATGTCGTCACTCCTGGCCCGTTTCTGAATTCTGGAGAAGCGAACCTCAATCGGAGTGTAAATGGAAATCAAAATAAAGCCTGTACCAAATTCTTCCCTAAAGCATTCTACTTCAGCGATTCCACGTACTCCATCTACAACCACTAGTTTAGAACCTGCTTCTTTTATCTGAGAAATGCAGTGTGTGGCAACAGCATCCATGCCTTCACGTCTACGGAGGTCTGTTGCAACCTTTCCAGTATTTGAATCGGTGGGGTCAAGCCCAAGCCTTAAAACTTCCTTTCGGATAACATCACCCATGTTAATAACAGGAATACCCATTTTAGATGCAATTCTTGCAGCTTCTGACTTTCCGGAAGCTGGCATGCCTACAAATGCTATTATCTTCATTTATGATACCTTTAAAGTTGGATAGTTTGTTCAAATAAAGAACTCGTTTCAACCAGGAGCTAGTAGATTTATTATCAAATATAATAAAATGAAACACGATAAATGTGATAAGACAAATGTGATATGATTCTAGTCAAACCACAGGATCATATATATCATTTCCTGAAAAAAGATTTAGGTTAAGCCATAAAAAGATGTAGTAATGTAATGTTAGTTAGAGGGTTACACCCTCAGGAAAACATTTTATTAAAAATTGATGTCTTAAAGTCCACAAGAGGTTTGAGCCTATAATCTTCCAGGAGGACTTTGCGCGTGTTTTCTACAGGAACACTTAGAGAAATTTCTTTTGTTCGACCATAACGACCCTTGCTTACAACTACTGCGTTGACTATACCTAGCATATCAAGTTCGGACATAAGATCAGTAACCCTGCGCTGAGTAAGGATATCCACGTCAATGTGATGGCAGAGCTGACGGTAGACGTTGTACATCTCACCTGTTGTTACATTCTTGCCTTCTCGGCCTCGATTCCGTAGTAGAATAATACTATAAAGCACGAGTTTGGACTGTGTGGGGAGTGTTCTTACCACTTCTACTACACGATCAATCTCGATCTTTTCCTGAGCACGTCTTACATGTTCTTCAAGAACCTGAGGTTGATTTTCCCTATCTGCAATTTCTCCTGATACACGCAAGAGGTCAAGTGCGCGCCTAGCGTCACCATGTTCCTGGGCTGCAAAAGCAGCACACAAAGGAATTACCATTTCGCCAAGTATCCCATCATTATAAGCCATTTTTGCTCTTTGCTTCAGGATATCGCTTATTTGTTCTGCATCATAAGGAGGGAAAATTAATTCTTCTTCACCGAGTGAACTCTTAACCCTTGGATCAAGAAATTCAGTGAATTTTAAATCGTTTGATACTCCTATCATACTTACCTTAGCTTTCCTGAGATCTGTATTGATTCTGGAAAGGTTATAGAGTACATCGTCTCCTTTTTTGATAAGCTTATCAATTTCGTCAAGAATAATAATAACAACCTGTTCTCTGGAATCAATTGCTTCTTTAAACTTCGTAAAAACCTGATCAGTAGGCCAGCCGGTCATAGGAACTTCTTCTTCAAAATGCCTAGCAAGATTCGCAAGGAGCCGGTACTGAGTATCGATAACTTCACAATTAATATATACGACCGAGCAAAAGAGCGATTTATCTTCACTTACTCTCTCAAGCTCTTTTCCTACATACCGTGTTACAGCAGTTTTTCCGGTTCCTGTCTTCCCGTAGATTAGCACATTTGAAGGAGTTTCACCTCTGAGTGCGGAAACAAGAATTGTTGCAAGTCCATTTATCTGTTCATTCCGATGCAGTAAAAGATCAGGCGTGTAAGATGGACGGAGAACTTCTTTATTTTTGAAAATTGATTTTCCGTCAAGTAATTTTTCGAATAACCCATCCAATGATTGAGCTTTTATCATGAAGACCCTCTATGAAAATTATGAAATAAACCACATTTTGTCAATAGTTCATATTAATATACGAATAAATTTGATAAAGTAATGGAATTTTGAGCTAATGATGATTTGAAGCTAATAATTAATTATTGTAAAGTTATGACCTCAAAATTATTATAAAGTTATAACTTAATAATTTGAAATAGTTTGATATTTAAGAGAGATAATCGAATTAAAGAGAAAAGGAAAAACAATACTTTAATAATTCCTTAAATCCCTGTTCTCTTTAAATTTTTTAAAATCGATGAGCGAGTTATATATTTAAGACTATTTATAAAAGTATTAATATCAATATTATAGATTTTATTTATTTAAATTTATTTAAGATATAGATGTAATAAATTTATAATTCTTAGCCTTAGTTGCAGTAGATGCAATGGAAGTGAACCGTATTAATAGTTATGGTAAAGACCCCTTT
>JAUPKV010000437.1 GCA_030837265.1 Methanobacteriota archaeon | reverse complement strand
TTGAAATAAATGTATAAAATTGAGTTTCTGATACTCATACATTCTCAAGACTTACTCTTCTGTTTTAATTTCAGGCAAGAAGGATATTAACTTTATTCCATCCATTTCTCTTGGGATTCTGCGGTTTTCGCCGAGGATTTTGAAATCAAACCCAATTTCGTTTCTTGCGGACCAGATCATAATCGCGCTTCCTTCAATGTTTCCGTCATTGAATTCGGCTTCTACGTTCTCCCAGATCATATCCCTTACCTTGACCGAATAATCTCCTACATATACTCCAGCCCTGATTTCCAGAAGCCAGAGAGTCAATCTTCCCCTCAGTCTGGGAGTTGTGTTTTCAAGGACGATGACCAGCATCATTAAGCCCCTTTTCATTTGGAATTGCAGGAGGGAGAGATTCGGGCGGTTCTTCAGGAATAGAGAGGTCTCCAGCAGCTAAAACCTCTTCTATAGCCGGGATTATTTTTTCAGCAGCCTTGTTTCCCTGAATACATCCCTGCAGGCAATCCTTACGGCCCTCTCAGGGTTTGAAGGGTTTCCGGCTGCCACCTGAAAAGCTAAAGGCACAACGGTCTCAAACTTAAAAAGATCAGCAACATCATAAACAAAAGACCGTGGCTTTCCAGTATGGATGAATCCGATTGCAGGAGAATAGCCAGCTGCAAGTACTGCCGCTTCGGTAACTCCGTAAAGGCAGGAAGTAGCAGAGCTCAAACATTTGTTTTGCAGGTCACCGACATCCCAATCCGTATAATCGTAGTAGCGGCCATTCCATTTTATCCCAGCTCTCTCCGCCAGAACCTCATATAGTTTTTTTACCCTTGATCCCTCAATTCCCCTCATTTGTTCTACGCTGTAGTCCTCCGACAGTATTTCATTGAAGCGAATCTCATACATTTTTCGGACTACTTTTCTTCGTGCCTCGTCATTCAGGGCAAGCTGTGCCTGATAAAGCAAACGGTCTGCCCTTGCTCCACCCGGCTGACCGGCAGAATAAAGTCTGACTCCGGCTTCCCCAACCCAGATCAGGAGACAGCCAACCTGAGCTGCAAGAACTGCTGCTGCATGCGATACACGGCTTCCCGGTTCAAGCATCAGGCATGCAATTCCTCCAACTGGTACCTGGGTTCGGACACCGTTTTTGTCTACCAGGACAAAGGCTCCGTCTATAACATCAAGTTCTCCCCTTTCCAGAAACAATAAGGAAAATCTCTCTTTTATCGTAATCGGTTTCAGCTTTGGAAGCATATTGATATTCCCCACGTAAGTCCATATTATCTTGCAGGACGGACAAGCATCAACCCGCATCCGAAGCTCTTTGCCGGACCTATCCCCCTGTAGAGCGCATCGGTAAAAGCTTCAGTATTTGTTACGGTTAATATTCCGGAAAAATCAATGGTACTTATATTTACACTGTGCTTTCCTTTAGGCTTAAAGAACCTGTTACAACAGTACCCCGTGGCAATCACCTGCCCTTCTGAAACCTCAAACCCATTGATTTCTCCTTTCTTCTTGAGCCATTCAACTCCCTCTTTCTGGACAATATCAGTAACTTGAGGTCTCCTGTTTTCTGGAATACCTTCTTTTTCCATCCTGGTCTTCGCGTCCATAACAACATCATGTCGCTGATGTTTTCCATTATCATCCCATCTTGTAACAATAGGATTGGCACGCAATGAGAAAACGAGTTTCTGCCCTGGAAAAAGAGAAGGGGTGTACTTTTTTGATTCGATGCTCCATAAATCAGAATTCTTTTCAGGTGCATGCTCCGAGACAATATAAAACGAAGGGAAGCCGCCTTTTTCATCCTGTCTGTACAAAAAATCCCTCTTTTTGTCTGGATCTTTTGCAAACAGTAACCATATGGCGCGATGAATCCTGTAATTGTCTCCTAAATCCATAGCAAGCTTCCAGAACTCCTTATTTGCTGCAGCTTCAGGCTTCAAGCTTGCCCTGCTCATGTACAATTTTCATTCCCCCAGTTCCATCATCATGTAGTGTTCTTTTCTGTCGGCAAATTGCCATCTTTTGCGGCTGAGAACAGAGTCTTTGCGAGAAATCGTATGCAAGGGTTCCATACCGTTTTCCTCACCTTCCCAATAAAGCCTCACCTGACTCGGAGTTTTTAAAAGCGAAAGAAATTCCTGACATTTAAACTCAGCTTTTTTGATTACTTCTTCCAGACTATCTCCACTCACAACCTTTGCCTCAAAAGGCAAAGAAGGAGGGCAGGATTTTCTTCCAAGGTAAAGAACAAACTCGGGTTCTTTTAATTTATTTACGAGAACCTCAAGAGAATAAGGGCTTTCAGCTTTTCTGGCCCATACCACCACCGTATAACACGAATCGCAGTAGTAATCCCTTGAAGAGAGGATTGTATTCAATTCGTCTTTTTCGACACCGAGTTCTTCTTTTCTGGTAAGTATATACTTCTGGTTTTTGAGTGAACTTGCAGAAGGGACTTGAACTGTATGATAGTCCCTCAAAAAAGTCCCGGAAGAATGCACAGCTACAGCAAAATTATATGACTCTGAAAGTTCTCGATGTTTCTCTTCTTCATCTCTCCGTATTCCAAGTGCTGCTGCAAGCAAACCCATTATTGCAGACTTCGAAGGATGATCATATGATGGCCTATTGACTCCCACTGCAATATCACCCCAGGAAGCCAGAGACCCATAAAGCTGGAAAAGAAGGTAATTTTTCATATTGTCCACCCTCTGACCAGCTTTAATTTTCTACAAAGCTGAGAATATCTGAAATGGATCCTTCACCTGTATATGTGCTCATTTCAACCTTATCTTCACAGCATTCTCCATAGACGTTTTCGATTTTCTCCCGTGTAGTCTGGAGTTCTTCAATAGATTTCCTTAAAAGATCCTTATCTTCCATGGATTTCAAGAATGCAACTGATAATGAACGAGGCTGTTGACTTCCTTTTTCTGCGAGTACGTACGAAGCATAGGCCCTTGATGCAAAGCTGTTCTGCTTGCCTGTAGGTGAAACTTTCAAAGCTGATTCTGTAAGTGCTTTTAACGCTTTTTGGGTGAGAGCTATATCCCCATTCAGGTTCTTCTCCAGCAGATCGCGGTTTATACACACATAGATATAAAAAAGTCCGGCTGCAAATTCCGTTTCCCCAAGGTGACCTGAACCCATGTCCTCTTCTCCATTATTGAGGTCATCAACAGCCGTAAAGAAGTCATCTTCTACTGAAACTTTGTGTACAGTTATTGCGTGAGCAACCTGAACTGCAGCCTCCATATTATAATGAGTATTTGCCGCAAGCATTCTTCCAAACATCGCAATGTCAACTGCAGCATGATCTTTCCTTAAAATGTTAAGGTCTTCCTTTGTCAATTCTCTGCCATTTTGGGATATGTCCGCGATCATATTTTCAATAATTTTTGTCTCTTCAGGACTGAAATGAGCAAGCTGCTCGATCTCAAATCCTTCTTTTTTCAATTTACCAAAAACTCCTGCAATCTGTTTTGTGACCTCTCCAGCTTTCTTTTCATCTATTTTGGGATATACTGCAGGAGCTTGAGAGCCATTGTTAAGGATGTCAGTCAATTTTGATCCTGAAATCAGAGCTTTATAAATGAAATTTCCCATTTCTTTTGTTCTGATACCCATGTGGTCTGATAGAGCTTCCCGGAAGATTTCCGAAGTTCTCCAGGCCCTCTTTAAGCTCTGAGATGAGATTCTCAATCTCTGGGTTCCGCCCATTACGGCTGTTTTTGGTCTTCCGAGATCATCACGGTTAAGATTCGAAGGGGGATATGAGGTAAGAATATGTAGCTGTACAAAGTTTGTCATTATTAATTCCTCCATTTATTGTTTAAAACTCATCATTAATTTTCATCAGGTGATTTGGTGTAATAATCATAAGCCCACTGCTTCTTCGTAAATTCATTCCACCAGTAGATGCTGTTCGCAAGATCGAAAAGATTTGCAGTGCCATCAAGTAGCCGAACGGTACGGATCATTGAGGTAAAAAGTTCTCTTCGGTCTTCAATAGTAAGTAATCTCCTGAATCTCAAACCACTTACCCGCGCATTTGAACTTCCCGAGGGTGGGGTAGCCATTTGCACTGCAAAACCTGAACCTGTATCATTATTTTTCACGTGCGAAAGTACACCGGCTACTGCAGCCAGAGACTCCGGATTTACATTAAACTCCCCCAACAGATCTTTTCTGAGCCGGTGGAAAGAAGGAGTAAAAGCAACTTCATTTACGTCATGACAGTGCCTCAATGCTGCTCGATCCCCTCTGCTCACATCCAGCCCGCTCCACCATTCATACAATACCTGGCGAGCTTTTGGATCTGAAGAAAAGAGTAAATTTTTCTTACCTTCCATATTATTATCACTCCAAACTCACTTCATTTAGTAGATTTTTCTATAGGCAAACCCAGAATCGTTTTCAGTTTTTGCCCTTTTGGAGAGTTGTACTTTCCGAGATCTCGACGAGCAAGTGAAATACGTTTGGGATCTGCGGTGCCTATGAACTCTAACTGAGAATACTCATCAAATAATTTGAAAGATGTTTTTGTAAGAGATTTCAACCAGTTGAGCTTTAACTCGGCAGTTTTTTCTCCTTTACCCAGAAGACCATGCAATTCATGCAGAGTTTTATAAAATTCGGGTTCAGTATCTTTCCAGAACCTGCTATCTATGAAAGAAAGGTCACCTTTTACATTATTGGAGTATCTAAAAAGAGCCTCTTTTATGCAGCTTCTGGTATTTCCTGCGATAACTTCTGCCGACTTAATTAACTGAGAAATCACATTTTCGTATTCTACTCTGATATCTTCATTCACTATTATTAGTGGCATCTGGCTTTCATACCAACAGCGAGCTTTCATGTTATCAAAATCGTAACCAAAAGCCCAGATTGCGGGACTGTGATTGAAGACTTCGTTTAACAAATTGAATTTATACTGCCTATCAAGAAACTTGTCAACAATAAATGCCGGCTGTTTATTTCCATCTCCATCGTTTTGAATAAGGCCAAGCCAGTGGCGATAACTGATTCCCCCTGGATTTAGGTGAACTGGCAGAATGCCCCTCTTATCCTCTGTATGAGGGGTTAAGACATGCCTCCATCCTCCCTCATAGTTAATCCCATAATTTTTGGAAACATAGTCTGCTACCAGATTAGGAGATTCTTCCCCACATATCTCACAGGTTCCACTTTCAAGTGTGTCGAAATTTATTCTTATCCTACGAGGCATTCCCCAGAACATCTGTTTAGGATTGACATCTGAAGAAGTTACTTTTTGGTTTTTTTCACTTGTACGCGTAGGTCCAAGCCATGGGAATATGTCTACTAAATCGCTCTTCTCTGTATCCCCCAAATTTTTGAAAAATTCTTCCTCCAAAATGTTTAACCAGATCGTTTCCCACAGATTATTTCCCTTTACGATAGTGGTCAGAGGACCTCCTCCTCGAAGAGAAGTTCTATTTCCCTGGCCTCCGGCAGGAGCATTTGTCTGAAGTGTGAAAAGAGCAGTAACACAGCAAGGAAAACACATTTTTTTAACAGAATCTCTTTTGAGGAAGTGATCTGCGTTCTTTTTAATCGTGTTTTCACCTGGCATTTCTACCAACAAGTTGTCTACCTGGTTATCTGCGCCTTCAGAAAGGTCATAATCCTGCATGAAACGCGTATTCTCTCCATTAAATTCAAAAGCACAAGAGACCTTTTCAAAGGCGTTTTTCAGATCTTCCGGAGAAGGAGGATTTTTAAGCACATTTTTCCAGGCCCTCTCATTCGTTGGTGACATCGTTGTTTGTACCAGCCCTATGAGAAACTGTATCAATGCACCATTAAAGTCTGGCCGGCATGCATCGAGTTCGCTTATCGGATTTCCTGATCCGATACCTTCTGTAATTTGCCAGGGGGCAATTGTTACTTTTGTTTCGTCCTTCCTTTGAACGGGTATCCATTTTTCATAGATAAGATTAAACGCTGTGAATCCCTCCGTCATTCTTTCTTAATGCTTAAACCTGTTTTTTGATTATAGACCAGTGTAATGTGATTTCCCTTTTCATCTGTGGCATAACCTATCCATTCACCATTTACCTCCGATAGCGGAACAAAAATAGACCACTTTCCTTTGTCAGGCATAGAGTCAATTACTTTCTCGATTTCCGGTTCTGGTATATTGCAATAATTGACTGTCTTGAATTTATTCTTGCTTATTCTTACTTGACTCAATTCCCATAAGTATCGCCCGCTTTCAAAAAAAGGTGTTAGAGATTTTCCGTCCCATTTTGCGAGTCGAAGAGTTACTGTTTCTCTCCCAAGACGTGTTGGGGTTATGACCTCGTCAACCCATTGCGTAGGGGATTTTTGGTATCCGGCTTCAAAATTAAGAGAATTTAAATTAGCCAATGATTTGCTGGCCATTGAATTCCCTTTTGATTCTTCAGCTGAAGATTTCAAGTTCTCGGGAATATTCTCACAGGCTTTTTCACTAAAAACTCCTTCAATTAATAATCTTAAATCATCCGGGACAGTAATTTTTCCTTTTTCTGCTAGTAAGCTAGCTGTGAGCCACAGTTCTCCATGATTAGGATACACAAAAGCAGCTCTTGAAAATACATCTGAGTACCAGTTTTTAGAAGGATTTTCAGTCAATTCGGGAGCAAGAATTCCGAGTATTGGTAATCTATGTACACCGTGTTCCGGATGCCTTTGAAGCCTTCCTGCCCTTTGGATTATCAGATCAATAGGAGCAAGATCACTTATTAGATAATCAAAATCAAGATCTAATGACTGCTCAACCACCTGCGTTGAGATAAGAACTCTACCACTGCGTATTTCTTCGTTGGATTTTTTCCCAAAGTAACTCATTACCCGATCTTCGATTTTTAAACGATTTCCCATAACAAAACGGGCATGAAAAAGATCAACCTGTTCTTCACCCAGGATTGCCACAAGCCTTTGATAAGTTTCAATGGCATCGTCAACAGTATTTCGTACCCAGCAAACACAGCTTCCTTTCCGGGAGAGATCAACAATTTTATCTTCTACTGCACCCAGCTCATTGAAAAATTCAATTCCGATTTTTCTATCAGTTCCTTCACGTATGTTTACAGGAATTTCCATAACATCGGTTTTGCTTGCAAAAGTTAGAAGAGGATAATCTGTATTATTGAGTTCTTTACATCTTACCCCCAACCCTCTGCAAAAACTATTGGCTAGCTCCTGCCGCTGTCTCATGGGAAGGGTTGCTGAAAGTAAAATGGCACTTCCGCCAAGAGAAGAATGCATTTCCAACAAATTACATAAAAGAGCGTGCATGTAAGGATCGTAAGCATGGACTTCATCCACAATCAGAATATTTCGGGTCAAACCCAGAATACGCAATGACTGATGATATGCAGGAAGAACTGCCATTATTGCCTGATCTACAGTCCCGGCCCCTACGTCTGCTAACAGGGCTTTTTTCCTATTGTCAGCTATCCACTGACTGCACTGAGCAGAGATTGTTTCATCTTTTATTGATTTTTTATTGCAGTATGATTCGCTATCCCCTCCCGTGTTAGAAAATCCAATGGAACTGCGGAATTTGTCCGAAAGATAACTGCTACTATGAGCCAGAACCAGAGAAGGCGAAGAATTTGGGATAAAGAATTTCCTGTATACTCCTGTAAGCCTTTCATACATAGCATTGGACGTTGCCATTGTAGGTAATGCTATGAATACACCATTTCCAAGCTCCTTTGACATCATCCGATGAGCCAGAGTTAAAGCTGCTTCTGTCTTTCCGCTTCCAGTTGTTTCTTCAATAATGAAAAGTTGAGGGTTTTGCTCAATAGCGCACGTTGAAACATATGATTGGAGCGGACTCGGAGTTTGAATATTTGTGAATAAAAATTCAATTCCAGCTTCCAATGAAACACATGAAGGAAGTAGCCAGGAATCGGAAAGTGCCTGCTCTGCGTTTATTAAGGCGTGTTCCCAGTATTCATGAAGAGGCATCGGCTTTGAAATATAATTAAAGTGATAGCTGTTTGATCCAATCCAGTCACTTAATACTGTTAGGCCCGCTAGCAACCATGACGATTTCTTAAACCCGGAGATCAAATTATCAAAGGGATCTCCTTCTTCATCGGAGTATACAGTAAAATCGAAATCTGAGCTTAAGAATAATTCAGAAACAGCCTCTACAAAAAAATATCCAATTTCAGTATCTTCTTCTGTGAAAAGTTCCCTGGGATTCACGGGAACACCATGGATACTATATTCTGGAGGTTTACCGTGGTGGCCTGTGACTGCTTTAATCCATGGATAAATTACAAGTGCCCAATCAGAAACATCATATTCTATCTTATCTAAACGAAGATTATTTTTGTCCCACACTTTATTCCATATTCTATCCCATAAATGAAATCCCATACTGTCGTGACGAAGAGTATAATTTTTGTCACTATCGTGACCACGAAGAGTGATTAATAACTCAGGCTTAAGATTCTGGAATCTCTCCGAAAATTTCCCTAGATCATGTATCGCTAAGAAAAAAGAAATCAAAGAAAGTACATCTTTTTTGTTAAGACCCGTTATCCGAATGAACTTTTCAGCGAGCAAATTATCGCTTTCCAAGAGCATTGTTCCAACTGCTGCTACATCCAGACAGTGATATGGGAGTAAATGATAATCTAGAACCCCGTTATCAATAGAGCTGGATTTTCCCCAATATTTAAACATTGGATTATTGTATAAATCGTCCATATTTATCATCAGAATATTTCAAGCTAAGGACTAAACTTGTAAACCCTAAACATTCATTAGTAAATGTTATATATATACATTTCTAATATTAAGTATAATAATCAGCACATAATACAAACTAACAAATATATTGCATAGTAAAACATATAACTGAACTAAACGATACATAGCATCTAATGTCAAAGCTCACACTTATCTCCACAATCTATTCCCTTGAGCCTGTTATTATCTGTGTGACGCGCCTTGCTCCTTCAAAGATTGTACTATTATCAGAAGAAGGGGCAAATGAAAAGAAGTTGCAGTCCGAAGAGATAATTGAAAAAACGTTTAAAAACGCGCTTGAAGTTGAAAAGAAATATACTGCCCTTTACGACACCGTCCGCGTGGCAAAAGATGTTGCTGAACTGATCGAAAAAGAACACGATAGAGGCAACCAGGTTATTGTCAATGTCTCTGGAGGCCGGAAGCCGCAGGCTT
>JAUPKV010000436.1 GCA_030837265.1 Methanobacteriota archaeon | reverse complement strand
CTGCAGACTATATCCAGCCCGGTTGAAATTCCTCCGAGAATTCCGCCTGCATTATTACTCGAACAGGATATCTTTCCTTCCTCCATGCGGAAAGGATCGTTCATCTCACTTCCTCGCAAGCGGGCGGCCTCAAATCTGGCTCCGATTTCAAAACCTTTGACTGCAGGAATACTAATAAGGGCTTTTGCAAGGTCAGCATCTAATCGATCAAATACAGGCTCGCCGAGGCCTGCAGGTACGCCTTTCGCAATAAGTTCGACGATACCTCCGATACTGTCGCCTTCCTGCCTCATGGCCGCAACTTTTCTAGCATTTTTGCGGCTTCAAGTTTGACATAGCTTACAGGAGTTTTTTTCTATATTTTCTAGGATTTCTTCAAACAGAAGATTTTTTTCCCGGATTCCGCCGAGTTCGAGCATATATCCAGCATTCCGGATTCTGAACCTGGAGAGCAGGAGTTTGAAAAGGCTTCCCATGCAACCTTGTCTATTGTCCCGTCGACTGAAGACCCGCGTCCCCCCGATAGCCTCTGAGCGGGTGTCCGAAAAGTCAATAATCGCATATATACTATGCGAGATCCACAATATCCGAGATCAATAATACCGAGTATCTATTCAGGGTTGTGCATGTTGCCAATTGTAAAGTCACAGTAGGTCACAACACTTTTCAGTAGTCTCTTAGCCAATTGCAGGTCACATGTAAAATCAGCACTGAATCAAAGCAAGCTTCTTTTGAGTTTTAACTTACATTCCGACCTCCCTTTCAAAATAAGGTGAATTTTTCAATAACTGATTAAACTTATTGCATTTGTTGTGAGCACATACTCCAAAAATCAATGGTTTTAGCTTGAATTCCACAATGTTCAAAAAAATTAAGTTTTATTTTTTGAGGGGGGGGTCGGAATGTAAATTTTAATATTTTTATGATAATGTATTTTTTTAGATTGGATAATGATCCTTTTCTACCACGTTGAAAGTAATTCTGAATTCTGTTCCCTGCTCTCTTTTAAGCCCTATTTCTCCATCCAGTTGATCAACGAGGATATTTACTAACTGCAGTCCAAGTGATTCAAGACTTTTCAGTTCTACGTTTTCAGGAATTCCTTTTCCGTTATCTGAAATTGTCAAGCTGAAAAGAGATTTGCGTATCTCGTTATTCTTTCCTTCCCTACAAAGCCGGATTCGAATTTCTCCTTTTTCGCCTTGAGCAAATGCATGTTTGAGTGAGTTGGAAACGAGTTCATTAACAATTATTCCTAATGGCACAGCTATATCCATGTCAAAGAATGCATCTTTTTCAAGATCCATAAACAGGAGGATGTTTTTACTGCTGAGGTTGTAAGTCTGTAAAAGATTTTCTACTAGTTTTCGGAGATATGCCGAAAAGTCAAGTGTATCATTTCCTTTCCCTTTATATAGCTCTTCATGAATAAGAGACATAGAGGCTACCCTGTTTTGACTTTCCTTGAATGCTTCTAGTATCTCTTTATCCTGGAACTTTTCAGCCTGTAGATCCAGCAAGGAAGAAATCACCTGCAAGTTGTTCTTAATTCTGTGATGAATTTCTTTTATCCGGATTTTGTCCACTTCAGCCAGGGCTTTTTCTGTCTTTTTTCTCTCGGTAATGTCGAGAACAAAAGCAACACCTTCATCATGCGCCTGATCGAAGATAGCTATACCGAGAATAATCGGTACTCGTGAGCCATCTTTGCGGATGTATTCCTTCTCAAAGGGCTTGGTCACACCTGTGGATTTTAGTTCCACGATAGCGTGCTCGTCCAGGAGATGATATTCCGGTGGAGTCATCTTATTCCAGTTAATCTGTCCAGCCTGCAAGGCATCACGCGTGTAACCGACAATTTCCAGAAACTTATCGTTGGCGTCGTTAATCGAACCGTCAAGATTATAGTAAAGAATGCCGAACATATCCGATTCGTAAATCTGACGGAGACGGCCCTCACTTTTGCGTAACGCCTCCTCCTCCCGTTTACGTTCAGATATATCTCTTACAATTGCAGAGAGAGCAACAATCTCCCCTGACGCGTTGAAAATTGGAGAAAGAGTTACTGAAATATTTATGATACGGCCATCTTTTCTTGACCTTAAAGTTTCATAATGCTGGACTTTTTTTCCCTGTTTAATCTTTTCTGAATAATATTTTATTTCTCCTTTAATATTATTCGTCTCAAGTATCGATACATTTTTCCCCAGAATTTCTTCGGCCGAATAACCGTAAATCTGCTCTGCTGCTTTATTCCAACTGGTAATAATGCCGTCAAGAGACTCAGTTACAATAGCATCATTCGATGATTCCACAGCGTTTGCCAGTGTCTGGATTTTTTCTTCTGCTCTCTTAAACGCAGTAATGTCCTGAATTGTCCCCTTCATTCGAACAGGGATACTTTTGTCATCAAAAACAACTTCTCCTTCTTCATGGACTATACGTTCTTCCCCGTCTGCTAAGATAATCCGAAAATTAATGCTGTATAGTTTTCCTATTAAGGCTTCCTTAGTGGTATTAGCTACATAGTTTCTATCATCGGGATGTACATAACTTAAAAATGTACCATAGTCTATTTTAAATTCTTGAGGCTCAAGTCCAAAAATGCGATAAACTTCATCAGACCAGTATTTCTCATCAGTTACAAGATTCCATTTCCAGTTTCCAATCTG
>JAUPKV010000435.1 GCA_030837265.1 Methanobacteriota archaeon | reverse complement strand
CGAAAAGGACCCCGTGCTCCCGAAGCGGAACTCGGGAAGCGGAACTCGGGTGTTACTTTTTTCGTTTTACCAGAAGCACTTCGTTTTCTTTTCTAACAATTTCGACTTCTTCTTTAGCTTCGATTTCTTCTTCGGACCTGGCTTGCCAGTATTCTCCGTTATAACGGACAAAGCCCGACTTGCCCGGTCCAAGGGGGTCTATAGTTCGGGCAGAGTCTCCTATTATTGATCCGATAACCGGTTTTTTATTTCTTACCTCGGCTACTTTATAAATCGCGAAGACAAGGAATAGCCCGAAAACTATCGTAGGAGCGACAACAGTTAGGGTCATAAGCCTCCTGAACTCGGGAGTGTAGATATTTTCGCCTCCCATTGGTATAAGCAGTATACTTCCTATTACAAGACTGAGAAGACCTGCAAATCCGAAAATCCCGAAACCGGGAATTTTGATTTCCAGAATAAGGAGCCCTATTCCCACAATGATCAGGAAGAATGCACCTATATTGACATTAAATCCTGTACCTATTAATCCAAGTGCTATTGCAATGAGCCCGAAAACTTCTGCTCCGGCTCCAGGACTTGAAATCCCGAAGATTATCCCGTAAAGCCCTATGGTCAGCAGTAGAGAAGCGAGGATTGGGTTTGAGATTATCCCCAAAAAAGAAAGGGAAAGAGGAGGCTCGTAGTATTCGATACTTGCACTTCCGGTGCTAAGGACCTTACCTTTAACAACCTTGCCGTTGGTCTGTGTTAACAAATCAGGGATAGAAGAAGCTACGTATTCTATCACACCTGCTTTAAGAGCTTCCTGGGCGTCAAGATTCTTGTTCTTCGTAATGACTTCTTCTGCAAAGGTCTCATTTCTTCCGTGTTTACTGGCGGTTGTAACCGAGAACTTGACAAGGGCATTTATTATTTTTTCGTCTTCTATGGGCTTTGTTCCCTCCGAAGATATCTGTACGGGTTGTGCGGAGCCGATCACCGTGAAAGGAGCCATTGCAGCAATATCGGTGCCCAGCAGGATAAGAGTCCCGGCTGACCAGGCTTTGCCGCCCTCAGGCACATATCCGATTACCGGTACGGTTGCATTTCCAATCTTCTCTATAATGGCCTGGGTTTCTGTAAGCCCTCCTCCGGGAGTATCCAGGCTGATTATAAGCGCTTCAAAATTATCATTTTCAGCTTTTGCTAGTGCACTGTCTATAATGTCATCTGAGGCCGGAGTGATTGCTTCGGAAATCTTAAGCACAAGCACCTTATTTTCCGGGCTCGCACAGGTCGCAGGTGCAAAGGCAGCCGTAAAGACGAAGCACAAAAGAAAAATTGAGAGGAAAAGAGGAGATTTTCTCAAAAACATATTTATCGGCCCTTTCTCGTTTGTCACTTTACCTCAAATTTATTACATTTTTAGTGTGTTAATTGACATTTTTATTGT
Source organism: Methanobacteriota archaeon (assembly GCA_030837265.1). The sequence goes on along the minus strand of JAUPKV010000435.1, from coordinate 18,299 downwards.
TCTTTCTTTGCTGAGATTGCTTGAGATAAGGCAGCTATGTTCCCGGTATCAAGAGCTTGAGACTGTGTAACTACTATGAGATTCTTTTCCCTGGCAATCTCGGCTAAAGTTTGCAACTCCCTCAATTTGAGTGCTGCACTTACTCCCTCATAGAGAGCAGCGGCGTCTCTCATTTTCTGGCCAGCCTGGAATTCTCCGTCCGCAAGGATTATCCTGGAACGCTTTTCTCTTTCAGCTTCCGCCTGTTTGGCAATTGCTCTCTTCATATTCTCAGGCAGAGATACGTCCCTAATCGTAACTCCTGTAACCTTGATCCCCCACGGGTCAGTATATGCGTCCAGAAGTTCCTGAATTCTCTTGTTGATCTGTTCTCTTTCCGAAAGTAATTCATCGAGTTCCATCTGACCAAGCACGTCTCTGAGGGTTGTTTGAGAAAGTGTGGAAGTTGCAAACATGTAATTTTCTACCTTAGTTATGGCGGCTCCAGGCTCGACTACCTTATAATACACAACAGCATCAACTTCAACTGTAACATTATCCCGGGTTATTACGGCCTGCTTAGGGATATCAATGGTAACAATTCTCAGGTCTATTTTAGTGGCTCGGTCGACAATCGGAATTATAAAGAAAATACCTGGTCCTTTTACTCCGCTCAAACGACCCAACCTGAAAATAACAACCCTTTCATATTCATTTACCATTTTTAAAGACTGTGAGACTATTAATATTAAAACTATTAATACAGGGAATAACGCAGTAGTGAAATCAACCATAGTTTTATGACCTCTTGCTTCATTACCAATTAGAGTTAAAACAATCAATTATTATCCGTCTGGAGAGTATATTGATACTCTATATAAATATATCATTCGTTATATAAGTTTGTACTCTATAAATATCTGCAAAACTATATAATTACTTTGTATTTCAAATTTTCTATGGAGTAAGGTATTTTTAGATTATTGGAGATAACCTCCGGAAGCGATAAATTAGAAGCTGAACTGGGGTTGTTTAGAGTTAATAATGCTGCTGATTGATCGGGATAAAAAAGAGAACTAGATGCTGTCAGGTTCAAAAGTTATTCTGAACTGTAAGTAAGTGTGAATTTGAAAACGCAGGCTCGAAAGGAAGAGCCATGGTGTTGATATTATGAGTAAAGAATGTCCAGATTGCCACGGGCGTGGTTATGAAGTTGTTTCAACTGATGTGTGCCCCCAATGTAAGGGCAAAGGTAAGTCAAAATCAATAGACTTTATGAAAATTTCTGAAAAAGACATTGACGGTCTCTTGAAAAGCGGTGCAGCATGTGAGAAATGTAAGGGTACTGGAAGTGTTGAAGTAACTACACCCTGTGAAGCCTGTGAGGGGCTTGGAAGAATATATATATGCAAGGTCTGCGGAGCAAAAATTCCGGAACCCAGGGACCCGGAAGACGAGGTTTGCGATTCATGTTCACGCTCCCAATTTGTTTATGCCCTTGATGAATCCTGTGATTTAAAAGACGTGGAAGCAGGTAAACTCTACCATGGCATAGTGAGCAGTAAAGCATCTTTCGGGGTCTTTGTGGACTTGAATCCTCAGGTAAGGGGGCTTATGCATTCAAGTAACGTAGGGGTCCTGCCTGAAGTCGGGGATGCTGTGATCGTACTGGTAAAGAGCGTAAAAGCCGGAGGAAAGCTGGACCTTATCCCCAAGACTCCAAAGAAATACGAGACAATTGAGCTTGAAAAAGAGCTCCCGCTCAAGAACTCGGCTGAAATAAGCCCGAGTATGAAAGGTAAGCTTGTCAGGATCGAAGGAGAAGTCATCCAGGTAAAGCAGACCAGCGGACCTACTATTTTCATGATCAGCGATGAAGGGGGTTTTGTCCCTTGTGCAGCTTTCGAGAGTGCAGGAAAACGTTCTTACCCGCATATTGATGTAGGAATGATTGTTTCACTCACCGGGGAAGTGACTCTGAGAGATGAGCAGGTTCAGATAGAAGTCATGAGCATGAAATTACTTACCGGAAAGAAGGAAGATGCTGTAAGGACAAGAGTCGAGAAGGTAATTGACGAGAAAGCATCACCATCTAATATTCCCTTCCTTATCGAAAGCGAGATTATGGAAAAGCTCAAGCCCAGAATGCTCCATGTCGCTAAAGAAATTAAAAAAGCCATCTTACATTCAACACCTATCATTCTCAGGCATCATGCCGATGCAGACGGGATTACTTCGGCAATTGCAATTGAAAAAGCAATTCTGCCCCTTATTACGGAAATCGGAGGAAATGAGGCAGAATACTATTTCTACAAGCGTGCTCCGTCCAAGGCTCCCTTTTATGAGCTTGCAGACGTTACAAGGGATATTTCTTTTGCACTTGAGGACTTATCCAGGCACGGGCAGAAAATGCCCCTCGTAATTCTCGTGGATAATGGGTCTACCGAAGAAGATGTCCCTTCCATGCGCCAGGCTCAGGTTTACGGCATCGATATGATCGTAATCGATCACCATCATCCGGACGAAATCGTTGATCAGTACCTGATAGGGCATGTAAACCCTGCACACGTGGGTGGGGATTTCGGAGTTACCGCAGGCATGCTCTGTGCCGAAATCGCCCGTATGATCAATCCGAATGTCAGTGACACAATCAAGCACCTTCCTGCAGTTTCGGCAGTCGGTGATCGTTCCGAAGCTCCTGAAGCTGCGAGATATATTTCTCTGGTCTCTGACCGCTATACTCTTAAGGAATTGAAAGAAATGGCTTTAGCTCTGGACTACGAGCAGTTCTGGTTGAAATTCAGCAGTGGAAAAGGGCTTATTGACGATATACTGGACCTTAGAGATCATAAAGTTCACAAAGATCTGGTCTTACTTCTGTGTGAGCAGGCTGATACCATGATAAAAGAGCAGCTTGAGACCTGTCTCTTCAATGTCAAATCCCATAAGCTATCAAATGGGGCTATCATGAATGTGATAGATGTTGAAAACTATGCCCAGAAATTCACATTCCCGCCACCTGGAAAAACCTCAGGAGAAGTTCATGACGTACTTGTTAAAAGAAATCCGGATAAACCGGTTGTAACCCTGGGATACGGTCCTGATTTTGCTGTTATTCGTTCTAAAGGCGTCTTTATGAACATACCAAGAATTGTCCGGGAACTCCGAGAAGAGATGAAGGGTGCAGGCATCAGCGGAGGGGGACACCTTGTTGTCGGCAGTATAAAGTTTGTAGAAGGAATGAGGACTGAGGTACTCTCAAAGCTGGCCGAAAAGATAGCACAATCAAAAGTCGAGCAGTGAATTGCTCATAAAACTTTTATATTTAAAAATTTAGAGCCTTCCTTCCGAAAGGCTTTCCTTATAATGTAAATTGTTCTCTTTTAATGTTTTTTAATACTTTTTTCAATCCAGGCGCACAATTCTCAAGAGAGCCTGAACTGGAACATTTGCGATAGTATCTGCCCCTTTCTTGTCTACAAGCACCACTACAACTCTTGGCTTTGCATCCATTTCCCTTAACTGCTCAATCGCTTCCATGGTAGTGGAGCCAGTGGTAATAACGTCGTCTACGATTACGCAATTTTTGCCTGCAACGGTCCCAAAGTTTCTGCTAATGGTCCCTTTCTGGCCTGGCTGGTCAAAATCCTGTGCTTTACGGGAATGATATATGGCTAAGTCAGCTCCCAATTCGTTTGCCATCATGCTTGCCAGGGGGATACCACTGGCTGCAACGCCAACGACCACGTCTACTCCAGTATTTGTTTTTTCGAGGGTCTCAAGCACCATATCACAGAGTGCAAGCGAGATATTGTGGAGACGTGTAGCACTTTTCCCTATATTGCTCCAATTTACAGAGATATCTTTTGGAGCGGGGGCAGTTGCTTCTTTTTTAGAACGGGTTAAAAGCCAGGTAACGGTTTCTCTCGAAACGTTGAGTTCATCGGCAATCTGGCCGGTAACAAGCCCGTTGCTTTGCAGTTCCACAGCTTTCTGAATTAAATCTTCTATATTCTTCATGCCTCCATTCCCACCTGATATTTTTTTCGGCTGTATCTCCAATACTTTATCCATAAACAGTATGAAGTTTATATTTTATAGTATAAAGTTCTACTGAGAATATCTCCTGAAATACTGCCTGAAAAACTTAATTCAAGTTAAATATTCTCTCAATTAAGACAGTATTATACTATCAAGCATTATATCTTTTTCTTAGCTTAAGATTGACTCTTCTCTTTTATAATTTTTTTCCTCTTTTTCTTTAGAGGAGAGCCACAAATGGGACATTCATCCCCTTTTTCAAAAGTTTTTCTGCAGCCAATACACTGCTTTTGCCAGAGAATTATATCTTTTATTTTCTTCTGGGCAATGGGTTTAACACGAATTCCAAGTTGTACGGCAACATTCTGGACTGCATAATCATCAGTAAGTAGCACTCCTTTATCCCTGTGCTCAAGAGCTTTCGCAAGTACTTCTATATCTGTCTTTGAAAGTTCCTCCGAGTCCCTTGTTTGTTCAGCTTTTCTCCTGACCTCTTTCACCATTTCGGGCTCTGGCCACTCAACACGTAATCCAGCTTCTTTTGCGAGATCAAAGCGAAGCACGGAATCCCTGCTCTTTAATTCGTTCTCTACGGAGGGAACTGTAATCACCAATGAGTTGTCTAAATTGCAGTTTCCCATAATAAAGACTGCCGAATCTGCTATGTAACAGGTCATCTTTCTTTTCTTTTCTTTTTTAGTATATAATATATGCTCCCGGAGTCGAGCAAGTTGGGTTGAGACAGTTAAGTTGAGACGGTCGAGTTGAGACGGTTGAGTTGTGACCTGACTATTTTAGCTTCTAGTTGATAATTCAAAAAAAGAGATGATTCGGAGGATCTTACTCTATTCGGTTTTTTATTACCTCTTCCAATATTGCTTTCTGAATTTCGATGATTTCTTTTAGATTTGAATTGATTTCTTTTAGTATTTCGATCTGGTCATTTCTCGTGTTGATAGCAGGAACCTCTCTGAGGCAAGTTTTTGTCTGCTCTAATTCCTCTTCTTCTCGTTGTAGAGTTTTTAGAATTTCTCCCATTACTCCAAAGCTACAATTTTCAAGGTTTTCAGCTTTCTCTTTTTCTTCCTTACACACGATTTTACCTCTGAACAGAATACTCTAAATCAATTTTAACTCAATTGCACGGAGCGCATAATTGTAAAGTTGACGTTTTCAAGCTTCAGCCGTTAAGTTATTTTTCCCGACTTTTTGCCTTGAAATCGATATAGTCCGTTTAATACTTTATTTATTTTGTCTTATTTTTGTCTTATTAAACCTGTTTAACTCCAAAGGATTGGAGCAAAATCTCAGGATAAAGCCCACCGCTGGTAATTGTCTCTTTACTGTTCAGGTCATTTACCGTTAGCCTGGCAGGGGCAAACATGCCTGCATCAACTTTGAAGAAGTCAAAACCTGCTTCTTTGAAAGTTTGATAAAAGGGTTTTCCGAAGTCCCGAGAAGTCTTGGAGGGCACTCTCTTTATAAATTCCTCTAGTTCAGACAGTTCCCCTTTAAAATTCATTGTATAGTTTGTTTCGCCGCAGTAAATCACGCAGTCATTGGTAGAACCCATGCACTGAACATCGTTTCCTACTATAGGAGCTATAGGGGCAATACCATATCCACTTTTAATGCAGTTAATGTCAAAACCGATGGATTCAAACTTGTGAATTCCTGTCTCTACAACACGGGCCGAAATTTGCACCGAACCGGCAATAGACGCAGTTGGAGCAACAGCAATCATCAAGTCCTCCGGATCTACACTACAGTGCTTTGCGATATATTCCACAACCTTCTCATCAGGTATTTTATCTGACTCCATGACCAGAACCGCAGCTTCAAAGTCATCCTCATACCCGATCTCCTCATAGAGTTCCCTGGGTTTTAATCCGAGTGCGCGTGCAGGCCCGGAACCCATTCCGAAGTAGCCTCCCACCGAGATTCTCCAGCCGGCATACTGGGAAGCCATACATGCAATTACCGGATTGTCAGTTGCTACCTGAATGGCAGGCCACTTAAGCCCCTTGAGATCAAAGATGGTATATTTAAGATCGGCAAGGTCAGCGAGACAGAGTCTTGCAAGGTACATACCGGCTTCATATCCACCTTCTGCTTTAACTCCACAATCAATTACCGTGGCCCCATTTTCTAGCTTAATGACTTCAGTTTTAAGGTCTTCGCTCCAATCGAGCATTTCTTCAAAGACATATGATCCATTTTCGTTTACGCTTATCAAAATATCACCTTTGCTGTCTTCGGGATAAATATAATTAGTGTTCCAGAGAAACTTACTTTAGTCGGCAGAGTTGCCTGAATTATATATTAAGCTTTCTTAGTTCGATGCGTATAGGAAGAATCCAATATATAGCTACTGGTGGAGCCGCTTTTTTGCTATTTCAATTAATTATAAAGACTCTGTCATTTTTCCGGACCATGCCATCTACGGTAAGACCTACTTCATCTCCCTTTTCAGCCCTTAGAAGATCCTTCCCGCCTTTTTTCATGGAACTGACCTGCTGCCTCAGGTATGTCTTGCTTCCTTCGATTACTATTGTGTCTCCAATTGCGATTCCTTCTTCGAGCAGCCTCACTGCTGCAGCATGCTGTTTCGGATAATAGTTTTCAATCACTCCGGCAGCCCGTCGTTTTTTTTCAGATGCGTTCATATCTTTTCCCGGAGAAAAACCGTCGAGACCGGGAGCCCCAAAGTAAAATCCTGTAGAAAAACCCCTGTTATATACGGAGGTAAGTTTGTGTTTCCAATCTTCCACTTTTTCCGGAATATAATCCCCTGCTTCGCAGGCATCGATTGCTTCCCTGTAACAGCGGGAAACAACTTCAATATATAAGGGATCTCGCAGCCTCCCTTCCACTTTAAAGGAATCTATTCCGGCGGAAAAGAGCTCCGGAATATGTTCTATCAGGCAGAGATCTTTGGCACTGAGAAGGTATTTCCCCAGGCTCTGTGCAACAATACCGTCTTCTCCGTGAAGCTCCCACTGCCAGCGGCAGGGCTGGGTGCACTCTCCACAGTTTCCGGATTTCCCAAGGATGTGAGCTGAAAGATGGCACCTTCCCGATATCGCCATGCACATAGCACCATGTACAAAAGTTTCGATCTCTAATTCAGTTTGTCGGACGATTTTACTTATTTCCGCCAGGGAAAGCTCTCTCGAAAGTACGATTCGATCTGCCCCCAGAGTTCTGTAGAATTCTGCAGCTTCATGATTTGTAACATTTGTCTGTGTAGAAATATGAATTCGAAGACCGGCCTTCCTTGCCTGCAGAATGACAGCCGGATCCCAGGCAATGACCGCGTCTATTCCTGTCTTTGTAGCTGCAGCTATTATATCCGAAACATCCCCAAGCTTGTCCTCATTTACTGTTGAATTTACAGCAAGATATGCTTTGAGCCCTCTAGCTTTAATTTCCGAAGTAAAATTATCAAGTTCATCCAGGGTAATATCGTTTGCTTTTGCCCTCAGGCTGAGCCTGTCTATAGAAAAGTAGACAGCATCTGCATATCGGTAACAGGCCTCCAGCCCGGCAAGGTTCCTTATACCCATTACGAGTTCAGGTTTTGGACTTTTACGCATGGTAAAAAATTGTCACAATTTAATATAAAAATATCCTATTTTGCCACACTTTGTGACAAATTATAAATAGAAATGTCAACTTCCAGCGTTGAGTGTCACAGTAAACGGGTTTACGGAAACCTTTATATAAGTAAAGAGCGTTTTCAAAATGGGGATTAAAGCAAATTTTAACAAAGATTTCATAAATAAACAAATAAAAGAATAAAATTACTGTGATTATAATTAAATATGGGGGGATAAAATGGAATACGAACTCGAAGAAGTCGAGAGAGATTATATAGAATTTAGAAAAGAAATGGGAGAGGAATAAAGGTACAAAATTATAAAAAACGGTCCCTTTAAATAAAATCTGGTTTTTAAATAGATTACCAATATTTATGAAATTAATTTTTTATTTTTTTAATTTGAAGTTCTAAATACTCTTAAGTCAGTCCATTCTCAAAATTTGGAGATCTGCCAACTTTTGTTTTAAAAATTTGTAATTTACCCAAAGCCATCTTTTTGCATTATGGAAGGAATCACAAAGACTCAATCTCATTTTTCATTTCCGAAATATTCTCTATTTTTATACAAAAAAGACCGAATTGTAATCCTGATTTTGTCAGTTATTTAATACAGAACAACTTTATGACTTTAAAAAACAAAATTCAAATCAAAAAAGTAAAGTACTAAATTTAATAATAAATTCTGTGTTTATTTGTAAGACGTTCTTGCTAGTATAGTACTATTATCGATTATTGACGTATAATTCTATTTCAAATAAAGAAATCAGGAAGGTTTTTCACTGGAAGTCGTCAACATTCAAAACAGTTTCAGTTCTTATCTATCTGACATTCGTTTTATAATTTTTTTTTACGTTATAGGAGACTGGGTTTCTACAGTTTATGCCCTCCCCTTTGGAGTAGAATACAATACAATACCTGCCGTGATATTAGAACGTTATGGGATATATTGGTTATTACTTCCAAAAATATTAATTATTCTACTCCTATTTTATATAGCCCCCAAAATGAAATTAAATAGATATGCATGGCCTATATTAAAACATACTCTAGAGGTAATCGGCCTCCTGGTAACCATAAATAATCTTATGGTCATTTTTATTGGGTACAGTTTAGTACAGACTGTAGGATTGGTTTGAATGATCAACAAGCAGCGATTACAAAAAGAAAGGTAATATATACTGGATAGTATACCCCGCAAGGACACTAATACCAAACAGTAAAAGTAATATCCTTAACACTTCTTTTTTGTCTTTTTCCTCTTTAAACAGAACTAATAATCCCAGGCCACCGCTCGCACAGAGCCCTGCAATCATTGACCCGTAAGTAATGGCACCTTTGAGGTATAACATAGTTATTGCAACCGAGGCTGCACAGTTTGGGATAAGCCCTAATATTGCCAGTAAAACTGGCTGGAATGCGCCAACTCCCAGGAACATCGTTTCGAAAGCTTTTTCCCCAATTTGAGCAATTAAAAAATTTATTGCAAATGTAACGCTGAAGATGAAAATAAAAACCTTGGCAGTATGGATTATTGGGTGAAGGATAATCTCCTTAGAATTAAATCCCGTAGAATCCGGACTTGTACTGTGACCACAACACGCTTTTTCTTCTACAATCATTTCGTGATTATGATTTTTACTATCCGAACCTTCTGCATATGCTTTAATATGGATTAAGGTATCTGCATTCGATTTTTTATAGAAGAAATCGACAGTGTATCCTGCAATTATAGCGATAACTATTTTAGTCAGAATCAAAGGCACAATGATCTCAGCTTTTTCGGGTTGAGAAAGAATTACCGGAATTGCCTCGTCCGAAGTGGCCAGATAGACTGCAAGCAAAGTGCCAATAGTGGCTAATCTTTGTGTATATAGAGCCGAAGCGACAACGGATATGCCGCATTGAGGGAAACTTCCGGTCACCGCGCCTATGGCAGGCCCGGCTTTCCCGGCCTTTTGCACAGCTTCCCTTATTTTGTTCGCATACTTATACTCAACCATTTCTATTCCGATATAGATTATAAGAAGCAATGGTATCATTTTTGCGCTGTCTATTAAAGCGTCTGAGAAAATATCAAACAAGTAATTTGCTTCCATTTAATAGCCTCTTACAATGAGCGATTTTCACATTCTCGGCTCATTTTTAGGATGAACATATTAAGTTTATGCTTTTCAAAGTTTGGTATTGCACCAAAATATTTGATATTATACCAAACATATAACGATTAAATGAAATAAGTGCCTAAAAACATTTCGCTAGGTAAAGAGGCTCTGTCGAAGTTTATAAAGATTTTCTACAAAAGAAAATCTTAACTTGTTGTAGTTAATATGTAAACTAAAGCAACAATTTATATGTAAAAGCGGTATCATGGCTTAGAAACATAAAATCAGTATTTTGGGTGGATAGGATGCAGAGTAATGATCTTATAAAAGAGCAGGTCATACAACTAAAAATAGAAATTGCGCAGCTGGAAGTGGAAGTTAATAAGTTGGAAGTTATGATACACGAAAAAAAGTATGCTTTGAATAGGTTATGTGAACTTTTGGAAATCCGGGACATATCTTTAAGCGATGACAAATAGACAGAAAACATCCATTGCAGCGCAAAGCCAACTAGGTACTTTATAATATGAAAAGTTTTAGATAGAGTAATTTACGACATTTATTTTTAAAATCTCAAATGACTCCTATCTCAGTAGCTTAAGCAGGTTAAGATATTATCAAAATAGCAGATGCCGTTTATTCTTAGCAGCATTCACCTCTCTGCATCATAAGCAATTTCACCATCTACTAAAACTCTTTCAATATTTGAGAACGTGTCAAATGGATGACCGTTTATAATGACAATATCAGCATCTTTTCCTTTTTCAATGCTGCCAACTCTGTTATCTATCCCAAGTATTTTGGCGGGATTTATAGTTATTGCTTTTAAAGCTTCATATTCTTCCATTCCTTCTTTAACTGATAATGCTGCGCATAAAATGAGATACTGAATTGGGATCACAGGATGGTCAGTCATAAGTGCAACCAATATACCGTTCTTTGACAATTTCCCGGCATTCTCGAAGCTCAGGTTTTTGAGTTCGATTTTTGACCTCATTGTTAGATTAGGTCCAACTATGCAGGGATATTTTTCTTTTTTAAGCTCATCTAGCATCAAGTATCCTTCAGTAACATGGTCAAGTGTAAGTTTCAGATTAAATTCTTTGGCAATTCGAATTGCGGTGTATATGTCATCAGCCCTGTGTGCATGAGCCTTTAATGGAATCTCACCTTTTAAAACAGGAATCAAACTTTCGTATTTTAAATTATAATCAGGCCCTTCTTCATTTTTAGCCGCAGCTTTCTCTTTTTTGTTCATATATTCAATGGTTTTAAACAACGTTTCCCTTAAAGTAGCCGCAGTTGCCATTCGAGTAGTTGGTGACTTTTGTTTTTCTTTGTATACACGTTTCGGATTCTCCCCAAAAGCTATCTTTATTGCAGCAGGTGCTTTAATTATCATATTGTCTATTCTTTTACCATAAGTTTTTATTACAGCAAACTGCCCGCCTATGATATTCGTACTACCCGGGCCCGTTGCCGTTGTAGTAATTCCGGCGCTTAAGGCTTCACTAAAACAGCGGTCACAGGGGTTTATCCCATCGATTGCCCTCATATGTGGGGTAACAGGGTCAGTGTCCTCATTACCGTCATCTCCCTCAAAGCCGATTGAATCCTCAAACATTCCAAGATGAGAGTGCGCATCTATAAATCCCGGGAAAACAAGTTTTCCAGTTGCATTAAATACCTCATCTGCCCCGACATCAATTTCTCCCACTTCAATTATTTTATTATCTTCGATAAGTATGTCTGCGTTTTCTAAAATTCCAGCTTCTGACATCGTATATATTTTGGCATTTTTAATTATCCTTCTCATAAATTTTCCTTTTTATATTTCTATTTTTTTTACACCTGTATTTTTTCCAGGTAAACATTGGAACTGTCCAATCAGTTATTACCGAAAAATTAAATTATGTTGAACATAATCTCTTAAAATATATTTGAACATCCCGCAAAAAATAAATCCGAAAAAACATATTATATTTCCTCTCAGCCTATATTTAAAGGGGGCACATTGACGAATTTAAAGACAAATTTACACTGGAAAAGAGTTCTCGGAGCGGGATTTCGTTTTTTGAAAAACCGCACTTTCAGTGTATTTTATCATAGATATGAGCACAGACTCGAAAAGAGGATCCAAAATCTAGAGATCCCTCATCATATAGCTGTGATATGCGACGGAAACCGCAGGTTTGCAGGGCAGATGGGAAAGACTCGAAGTTACGGGCATGCCATGGGAGCAGAAGTGACCGAAAAGGTGCTCGAGTGGTGTTATGAAATAGGAGTAAAACAGCTTACTCTTTATGCTTTCTCTACGGAAAATTTCCAGCGTTCCGAAGAGGAAGTGGATGGCCTTTTTCACCTGATCAACCAGAAGTTTCTTAAACTTTATTCTGACCCGAGGACACATGAGAAAGAGATGCAGATTCGAGTCATTGGCGACAGATCAAAACTGCCTGATTTTCTAAACGAGTCAATTGACATAATAGAAAAATCAACCGAACATTATAGGAAATTTCATTTGAACGTAGCCATAGCTTACGGAGGTCGACAGGACATTATCCAGGCTGTAAGGGATATTGCAGGCTCTGTTTCAAGTGGGAGGCTTGCTCTGGAAGACGTGGATATAAACTTAATCTCAGAACACCTCTATCCTGCTCCCGGGGTTTCCGTTCCGAATGTTGACCTGATCATTCGCACCGGCGGGGATGAGAGAGTTTCCAATTTCCTCCCCTGGCAAGCTAACGGAAGTGAATGCGCAGCATATTTCTGTGTTCCTTTCTGGCCCGAGTTCCGAAAAATAGATCTTCTCCGCTCTATCAGGGTATACCAGGCTAGAAAAGCCGAGAAAAGGCAGGAACATTCGTATAGGGTTTCAAGAGTCGAAACCGTTCTAGAAATCCGCAAATACGGAGAAAACATTAAGATTCTGGAAAGTTTCAGCCAGTAAAAAAGGTAATACTGGACCTATAACAATTTTACGGGTAGCAAAATATGAATTCTGAAAAAACTTCCATTCACATGTTTGGAATTAAGACTCCCAGTATTAGGGAAGGAGATGACTTAGTACGCATTTTGGAAGATTCGCTTGAAGATGCAGGCATTGTTCCAATTGACGGCGATATTTTAGTTCTGGCCGAATCTGCGGTTGGTACGGCAGAGAGACGAGTTATTGAGCTTACAAGTATTATTCCTGGGGAAAAGGCACTGTCTCTTGGAGAACAGTATGGAATTGACCCTCGGGAGATGGAACTTGTACTTCAGGAGTGCGATGAGATCTTTGGTGGTGTACCCGGAGCTGCCCTCACTGTTACTAAAGGTGTTCTGGCTCCCAATGCGGGAATTGATGCATCGAACGCACCGGAAGGTCGTGTAATTCTTCTTCCTGAAGATCCAAAAAAAAGTTCGGAGACTATCCGCACACGTCTTGAACGGCGCTATTCGTGCAGGCTCGGAGTAATTATCGGAGACAGCAGGACTCAACCCTTAAGGCTTGGTTGCACAGGGATAGCTCTTGGAGTCTCAGGATTCATACCTGTTGAAGATGCCCGTGGAACCTGCGATATATACGGAAAACCTCTCCGTATTACATACAAAGCAGTGGCAGATAACCTGGTTTCTGCTGCAGAGCTTCTAATGGGAGAAGCCGACGAAAGAATACCGTGTGTGCTGATCCGGGGTGCCCCTGTTAATATGATAAATGAATCGCCGGACATGCCGACGATATCTATGGAAGGTTGTATGTATTTCGGTAATATTATTAAGGGAAAAACAGAACGTAGAGTTATAGAAAGTCGGAAGAGTGAATGAGTACTCATACATATCTTTTTTAAGTTTTTAAAGACTGAGATAGCGTTATATATGCTCAATGATAATATATAACAAATAAGTTCCGACCCTGTATTTGGTAATTCCATCTATGAGGTCGTCTATCATCAGGATTGGGTTTCCGGTAGTTGTCGTGCAGGCAATTTTGTACGATTTTTGTCAGCTTTCCAAAAAGATTAAATAAGAAAAGAAAGTTTCAATCATTCCAAGATATGATAGGTGATTTTATGAAGCCAGTCTTAATGGACTTTTCGGCAACATGGTGCGGACCTTGCAGGATGCAAAAACCAATTATAGAAGAGCTCGAAAAAAAGTACAAGGATAAAGTTGAGTTCCAAGTTATAGATGTAGATGAGAACCAGCAGCTTGCCTCAAAATTTGGCATACATGCTGTCCCGACATTGATCATCCAGAAAGATGGAGTCGAAGTAAAACGCTTCATGGGGGTAACCCAGGGCAGTGTATTGGCATCGGAACTCGATAAAATTCTCTAATTGCCTGTTTTTCGGATACGGACCCAGGTTCCTGACACCTGGGCTATCTTTTCTCTGTCATTCCGGCAGAACAATATTTGAATTAAACACTTTTTCAGGATAGGATTTTGTTAGTTCTCAATTAGCTGTACCTCCCTATGTTTACACTTACAGTACTATTTCCAGATTTATTTGCAGTATCCGGAAGAAGATACCCGGTACCAATACAGGGAGATTTTTGTTTCAGGCGATAATTATGGTTTTTCTGGTTCACAAAAAGCGGATCTGCATAGGTGTCAGTGCTTGAATTTGCATTTTTATAATTTCCCCCTTCATTTTTATAGAGGCAATTATTTTCCAACACAAAGGAGCTTATTTCAGGAAGATAGTTAATTATTGCATAACCTGTTCCGTTAGAGTCTTTTGCACGCTTCTGGGTATTTACTATTATATTGTTGCGAACAATCGTCGTATACCCCTTAACTTGAGGGGAGATGTCAATGTCAGGAAGATCCGGAGCCATGTGTATAACAGCAGCATGATATACTCCGTCAAAGACATTATTTTCTATAAGGGTATCGTAAAATCCACTTGTTATTACTCCCCCTACCCAGTCAATACTTGGATTCGTGCCGGTATTATAGAGAATATTGTTATGGATGTGAACATTCTGAGCCTCTTTTTTAGGATAAGCCTCTCCATAACCTAACAGCCAGATTCCAGGCCCATAAGTGTCATAAATAGTGTTATTATATATCTCTACATCGTTGACGACGCCTTTTGATTTCTCGATCTGAATCCCGGGCCCGCCTGCACTCCAGTGGTAAAAAGAATTAATTACATTATCGTGAAATTTCACACGGTTTGAATCCCATGCTCTAAGACCGCTATCAGTCCTGCAGGTTATGCGGTTGTTCCAGGCTTCTACATTCAGACAATTAATGGCATAAAGGCCGTCATGCCCGAGTTTGTATATTTTATTATTATAAAACCTAATATCTGAGCTATTCTCTATTCTTAACCCGTCTCCTGTTCCATGATGCAGGTACATATTGCTCACTTCAACATTTGTACAGTTTTTAAAGTGCATGACATTATAGTACCCTTTCCCTAACGTGATTTCATTATTACCTGGATAGTTTACATTTACTTCAAAGCCCTTTACGGTGATGTTAGAGTTTCCGGAACTATCCATCTGCTGGATCAGAGGCTTCATAGAAGGCCAGCCAGCCTTATTAGCAAGTTTTATTACGGCTGTAGAATTTCCTTCCAGGACCGTCTTGCTTCCAATAAAAATGCTGTCTGAAATAACGTACGTCCCGGGACTCTTTAAACAAACGGTAGAGTACTCAGGATTCTCTGCTACATATTTAAGAGCCTTGTTTATTTCTACCTGGTCATCACTTCCATCACAATTGAAATCCCCACTTCCATCACCAGCTACATAAACAGTTTTATTTGCCTCTGTACTGGATGGCCTGAAGTATTTATCAGGATGAAGAGCTATCCCGAGAACAATCACAAGGATTATAACGGCAACAGAAACAGCAATTTTTTTCTTGTTTTGCCGTATATAATTCAGATACTTTCCGTCCATTGTTATCCCTTATTTTGAATTTAGACCGCAAATTTTGGAAAAGATAAAAGAAGTAACTTTAATAGTCTTGAAAAATGAACGCAATCATTTTTGTTTATAAAAAATAAAGACGAGATTTTTTATACTTATTTCTGTTAGCTTTTCACAATATGAAATAATGTTTTATTTATAATAAATTGATCTAATTAATTACTTCATTTGCAGTTATCTAAGCCACAAAAATAACCGGATTAAATATAAATATACTTGTAGTAATAAAAAAGTTAATCAAGTATTAAAATATTTCACTTTAATATGAACTTGAAATTCTAATCTATTTTTACTCATAAAATTAAGGAATAACAGCTTGAGGTAAAATTACAATGAATATAGCAATTGCGGTCGTTACTACCAATAACATAAAACCAAAGAACTCCCATAATTTCCTGTGAGCCACTAAAATCCCCCATATTAAAATATTATTTGATTTTAATGTATAAAAATCTATTACATAAAAATTTTTTAGTCATAACTTTAAATAACTGTAAGATGAAAAATATTATAGAATAAAATATTTGTTTTAACCTGATTTCAGAGGAAAACCATGAGACCAAAGATTGATTCTACGAATTTTGGTTCGATCATTGTGGATGGAGAAACTTTCGGTTATGATATTATCATTCGCCTTAACGGGCAGGTAACAAAGAGAGAGAAAACGCTGTCAAAGGAAGTATACGGAACCTCACATAAAATATCTCTCGAGGAAGCTAAATATATCTATGAAAACGAAACCGAAAAAATAATTATAGGAACGGGACAAACAGGTTTTGTCGAACTTTCGGAAGAAGCTGAAGATTTCTTCTTGGAAAAAAAGTGTGGAATAGAGTTGTTCCCAACTCCTTTAGCAATTGAGCGCTGGAACGAAATTGAAGGCAAGATATCTGCAATGTTCCATGTCACGTGCTAAGTATATATATTAAGCTTAAACATAAATTAAGCTTAAATACAGATTAAAGCAGAAATAAACAGGCATATTGTCCAGTACAATTTTTATCGCAGAAGTTTTATCAATTAATAGCCTTTTCTTATATAATCAAAACCGAAAAAATCTATAAAAATATACAAATTTTATTAAACTAAGGGAAGCTCCAGTTTGAATTGGATTAAAAAACTCTTTGGAAAAAAAGAAATTCCCGGTGAAGAAGCCAGTCTTAAGGAAATTGATTTTGAAGACCTGCCCGCATGGCTTGATGAAAGATCTCATAAAATATCTTCAGGGATGGGAAAGGAAGTCTCAGGATTTATGGGAAAACTGGAGGCTGCACTTCTTGAACTCAAAGAGAGCAATTCCAGGCTTGCGGAAGCAAAAGTAGAGGGAGATTTTGACGTAAGGGCGGTAAAAAGAGCAAAAAGCAATAGGGAAAATGTAACAAAGCAAGTTGCTGCATTGATAGATAAAATCAAGGTGCAGGAGGATATGGATTTCAAGGCGCTCGAAGGATTCTATGAGGCAGCTGTGCAGAATCTCGAGACTTGTCTGGAAAACATGGATAGGAGTTTCAAGTATACTAGACCTGTTTTTCCTCCGGAATCAAAAGATCTTAGTGAAAGCCTTTCCAGATTAAGCATAGCTTTTAAAGAGCTAAGAGGGGCAATTCTGGAAAATAAAACTGAAATTGAAGCTATTGAGGCAGCTTATTCCGAAGCGAGAGGAATCCAGAATCTGTCGAATTCAATAAAAACAGAAGAGCTGGATCTCGAGTCCAGAGAAAGAAAAATTAAGGCTTTAAAATATGAGATTGCCAGAGCGAGTCAAGAACTTGAAGAATTCAGAAAAGGAAATGCCTGGCAAAGCTTACAAAATCTACAGGAAGAATTTAATGAAGCAAAAAGTCGACTTGAAAAAGCCGAAGCTAACGTAAACTCTCTTGTACTTCCGCTTTCAGGACATCTCTCAAGAATAAAAAAGCTTCATGAAAGTGGCAGATACACACTGAAACCTGATTTAAAGCATCAACTGGATATCTGCCTTGACAATCCCATACATGTTGATCCTGCTTTTTTCCCGGAACTTCAAAAGACTTTTGAAGATAAAGCTCTGGACATGCAGACTCAAAAAAAGGAAAAGGCTCTGATACAGGTCAGAACCTTAATTTCATATTTTCCTGAGAGGAAAAAAGAGTATCTTGAAGCTCTGAAATATTTTGAAACAAAGAATGCTGAAATCTTGGAAGCGGATACTGGAAAGTCGTCAGAGCTTGAACACAAAGAAACTGAACTTCTTAGCCGAACTCGTTTACTTGAAGGAGACATGGAAAATTCCAAAAAGAAGCTGGTAGTTTTAAGAGGGGAGATGCAAAACAGAAGAGAAAAACTTCTCACTAAAATAAATTTGATTAATGGTAATTTGAGGCTTAATTTCAAACATTAAAGTAAGAATTTAATCTGTTTTAGAAGCTCGGACTTGAAGCTTTGTCTCCGTCAGCTGCTGACATTCGGGCTTTCTCCTTTTCCGCACATTCCATTCCGCTTTCAACAGCTTCTCTTATGATATATCCGGCTTTGTGCAGGATAGTATCCCCAAGCTGTGGGTCTTTGTCCATGCTTGCAGTACAGGGGTATGAGTGATGAGCACCTGAAACAGTTTCTTTATATGCAGGAATGTCAGACCAGCCGAGTTTTTTAGCCACAAACCAGGT
>JAUPKV010000434.1 GCA_030837265.1 Methanobacteriota archaeon | reverse complement strand
GCATTTCCCGAGCGAAGTTGTTAGTTGGGACAAAGGACAGATGTCCGTTCGTTTGTGTTGTGGGTAGCTCTCTGGGAGACGGTTACTCACTAAGCCCTGGTCGTTCACTCGGTTAGGGTTTAATTTTTAGACCTACTGTGTAATCATCTCAACACACAGACAAACTAGGAGGGTATATTTACAGATTTCTTGAGAACCGGGGAGTATTTCCATGTAATGACTTTACGAGCGTCTAGGATTAACTCCGCCCCTGTTTGCGGATTCCGGCCCCTTCGGGAATTCTTTTGTTTAACTGTCCATTTACCAAAACCTGAAATCATGACATCTTCCCCCTGGATGAAGGAATTTTTTATTATATAGAGGAGTTTCTCCACAATCTCGGTAGACTCTCCCTTACTGAAACCGCAATCATCCGCAATTTTTTGTATGATATCGGCCTTCGTTAACGTCATATACACCATCCCAATTACTTAAAAAGAATGAATAATCGTAAAATACATTAAAACTCCCTGAACATAAAGACTTATGACCCAGTTACAGTTAATCACGGATGACCGTAATAGTCGAATGTAGTCGGCCAATAGTACCTAATCTCTAGGACCATACGGCTCACCGTGAGTCTTATGATTCTTCCAATTATCAATATATCAATTTAGTAAGTTCCGCTGGTTATATAATCGCAAGATTACATCTGACCAAAGTTCCAAAACCTAATATCAGTTATTTTTTTCAGTATCCTCAATCCTTCCGGTAAAAAGAGATGATGAACCAAGATTACTCTCTTTGTCATTGTCTCGACGAATCCATCCGCCATTGTCACACCAATCGTCGGAAGCTGTTTTATACACATGTTGTCTATGAAAATGGCATTCCTTCTGTGAAGAATCATAATAAATGCAATTTCTACAAAAAAGGTCCTCAGCGTCCTTTACAAAACTAATTGGCAGCAATTCTAAACAAATTTGGCGGAAATTAATTATGTTTCCATCAAAAAACCAATTTCCCTCACTACATTTATTCCTTGGCTCAGTAGGAATACAAGGTAACACCTTACAACACTGAGAATGATTGTAGGAAACACAATTTTTACATATTACATCAGCAAAAACTTCTATTAATTTAATTTTTTTCATAACAAGAAACCTTCTTTCCCAATGGGATATGAGGCAATCTTGCCTGTGTATTATTACTATATCAGAATGAATTATTCCCTGCCCTATTATGTAAAAAAAGTTCTAATATAAACCGTCCATATCTGCTTTCTAAGCCATTTAAGCAGATAATGTAACTCATCTCATATAGTTTTCAAGGTATGCAGGGCTATTCTTATTCACCAGGACTCTCTAACTCCCTCAAGAGTCTACGATACTGCCTCCTCCAGGACCTTGGTGGCGATTGGCATAGTTCATCATTCCTAACGAATGCGCAAAAATTAGCCATCGAGTTACTTCCACAATTTTCTGGGTTTGTGCGACGGCATCCGAGGGTTTGCTTTTCAGAATCTTCTGGGTTTAACGGAGCGTGAAAATCAACTTTCCTCATGCTTCCCCATTAATTTTAAATTATTTTCATAACTAGCCATATTTTATCTAACTCCAATCAATAATATCTACAGTTTAGCATATTTTTATTGTTCTCTATTACACTGTCCCTTTCAAAAAAATCATGGACGTCTCTATCAGATAACTACCCCACGAAAGATGCACAAATGTAATTGTCGTTCTAATCTAATTAAAAATTATATAATAATAAATATCCTTTACAAATAATTAGTTACATCTAATAAATTTAATAAAATCTAATTTTACATAATATTGTTGTTCAATAACATTGACAACATATTAATAATATGATTTTAACCTATCAGACTTTTAACCACCAAATCCTTAAATTGGTCCGCTGTAAATAGCGGACCATTATTTTTTTATGGAGTAAGTTACTTAAACCTATTATCAACTATTTTTCTTCAGTATTCTTATCCTTCCATCAATCATTTGGATAAAAAAAAGAAAATGGAACAATAATAATCTCATCATTATGGTCTTTGTATAACCACAACCCATTATCACACCAGTCATCAGCAGCTGATTTGAAAACGTTTTTTCTATGAAAATGGCATTCCTTTCTTGTTGGTCGATAAAAAACACAATTTTTACATAAAACATCGTCAATATCTGTTACAAAGTCAAAAGGTAATAACTCCACACAAATTTGACGGAAATCAATCCAGTTACCCTTAAAGAACCACTCTCCTTCACCACATCTATTATCTATTTCAGTAGGGATTGCAGGTAATTCCTTACAACATTGACCGTCATCAAAAGAAATGCAGGTCTTACATTTGACATCAGAGAAGAATTCAATTGATTTAAGCTGTTTCACAATTTTTCAACTCCTCCTCTTCTGTTTGGTCTCCAGTTAGACAACAATATTACTCCTTAAACTTAATCGAGCCTTATAAAAGTTAGAGAAATGTGCAGGCTATAGACTAATACCAAAAACAAACTGTTTATTCCCGACACTCATACACGGAGTGGCTACTATTCCTGTCATATCTGTTGTTTCAAACTTTAGACTACCATCCCTTCTAAACCATTTAGATTCTCTACGATTCAGTATTAAACAGTCCTCAAACTCATATTCCTTGGCCATTGAAGCGTCATATTTTGATGCTTTTTCTTGATTATCAATCTCATCTGGAATTTTAGCTCCGAGGTAGATACCAACACCAGGTTTTAAGACTAGTTCCATTGCTACAGGCTCATCCAGCCACCTGTTCCAATCATCAAGGTCCCGATTGTTCACGTCTCGAACTTCATCTAGGTCCAGTTCTAAAGCCTGAATTAATTTTCCTATCATTTCATCAGGACCAAGACCTTCTCTCTCAAATGTAACAATTTTATTGGCCCATTTTTGAGGATTTAAGCCACAGAGTTCAGCTGTTTTTCTAAAATTGAGTCCTTTACTCTGTCTATGATGTCCAAT
>JAUPKV010000433.1 GCA_030837265.1 Methanobacteriota archaeon | reverse complement strand
ACCAATGCCCCTAGTTAAAATGACTTTCAATTGGATAAATAACTGCTTATCTATAAAAATTAAGTCTCAAATATTTAAAAAGGTTCTCCGTATCAAAGATTTCAGAAATGAACAGTACTTTAAAAAAGTAATTTGAAATAAATACATCAGCCGGGATTCGATCCCGGGTTCGAGCGTTGGCAACGCCCGGTGATGACCGCTACACTACTGATGTTCAAAGCTTGTAGTATATCCTCCTGCTTTTTCACATATATACTTTATTCTTAATTAAGTTGATCCCTAAATGTTTTCTGCAATGTATGCCGAATTTTAGTTTCTTATATTTTCAAGTCCGGTCTATTTTCTGAGGCATTGTGTTTTATATTATTAAACCAGTATACTGGTATCCTTTATCTAGTAACATTGATCGTTATTTGATCTTCTAACTTATGAGAATCTATGACTTTATTACTTAACTCCTTGAGTGATGGGTTTTGAGCGAGCTTGAGAAACTGATAAATCTGGCAAAAAACGCAGCCGAAAAAATCCGGAAACACAGTTTCGTGCGTATAGTCTCACATAATGACGCTGACGGGTTGAGTTCGGCCGGGATAATGGCCAATGCCCTGCTACGGGCTGGAATCCAATTCCAGCTTTCGATAGTAGGAAGGTTAGATGAAGCTGTGATAGGAGAAGTAAACAGGAGTGTCTCCAGGGGAGAACTTGTTATCTTCTGTGATATGGGGAGTGGACAACCGGAATTAATAAATAAGGTGGCAGTTGACGTTGTATTGCTTGATCATCATAAGCCTGTAGGGCAGTCTCATGCAAAGGCTGTGGTAAATGCCCATATAGTTGGGATTGACGGAGCTACGGACATTTCTGCATCAGGCACCTGTTATCTTGTAGCCCGGGAAATGGATGCAAGCAATGTTGATCTTGCCGGGCTTGCAATTGCAGGGGCTGTAGGTGACAGGCAGCTATTTCATACAGCTAATGCTTTTATCCTTGAGGAAGCACTACAGGCTAAAGTTATCTCAGTTCGCAGAGGATTAAAAGTTGGCGATGGGGACCTCGCAGAAGTGCTGGCATACAGTACAGAACCTTTTCTTGATATTACCGGAAATCCGGCAAAAGTCCGAGAATTTCTGAGCCAGCTTGAGCTTTCAGGAAACATTGAAGAGTTATCTGAGGAAGAAGTCACTAAACTTGTAAATGCTGTCGCATTGAAACTTTCCAGACAGGCGAGCCCGGAAGCCGTCGAAGCTGTAATAGGGGAGGTATTACTCTTGAACCGGGAACTTGTTAAAAACGTTTATGACTTCATATCTGTTCTCAGCACATGTGGAAAACAGAAAATCTATGGATTAGCCCTGGCTGTCTGCCTGAGAGACCAGGGAGTTGTCAATGAAGCCTTTTCCCTCACAAAAGAATATGAGAAAAAGCTTACTTTGAATATCAGGGAAAATATTGAGAAAATTCACAAAGGAGAGAATATCTGGTATATCAACGCTGCAGATGCTGTTTCTACTGGAAACCTTGCAAATTCGGTGGTCCGCTACCTGCACCCTGAACTTCCCTTTATCTGCATAAATGAATCAGAAGGTATCCTTAAAATTTCTGCCCGGGGCACCAGGGAACTTGTTTCAAAAGGGCTGGATCTCTCATTTGCCCTGAGGGAAGCTGCAAAAGCGGTCGGTGGAAACGGTGGAGGACATAACGTTGCCTCAGGTGCTTCTATTCCCCATGGGAGTGAAGAAGTATTCCTGAGCATTGCAGATCGAATTATAGGGGACCAATTCCTTAAATCTGGCAAAGGAAAGACAAAGTAAGTTAATAAAAGTAAAATGGTAGTTGAGGATTATTTAATGAGGATTACAGGTACAATTGAATTTCCCGATCGTGAATCAAGAGAATCCGCAGCCAGAATCCTGCAGGCTCTTTCCCCGGATAACCTCAGAAGCATGGAAAGTGCTATCAGTGATCAACGAGTTGCTGTGCGGTTTTCCTCCGAAAAAATAGGTTCTCTTCTTGCAACTGTTGATGACTTTCTTATGAATGTTAAAATCGGGGAAGAAGTCGAAAAAACTTTGAATAAAGAAAAATAATATCCGTTCAGCATAAATTAATCCCGGAAAACTAATAGTTCCCTAATTTTTTTTATTCGGAATCTTGCCAAACTAATATAATTTTCTTTAACATGTCCCTCGTAACTTTTGAACTGTTATGAGAAATTTGTAGTCCATTTTGATAATAATGAATAGCTTCTTGCAGTTCTGAAGTAGTTACATTTCTTCCTGCCGAGGAAGTCGAAATTTCCCAGGGACTCAACTCGCGTACTGTCCAGTCCCAGTTATTCACAGCCTTTTCATTTCCATATTCCGCAAGAGAGGTCACATTATAGAAGCCTGGAACAGGGTTGCCAGTATAATATAAACTGTTATTGACATTTAACTCGCTAAGCTCAAGATCTCCATTGAGGTACCAGCTTATATTGCAGTTATGGTTTGTCTTGATATTGAATTCCTGCACATCTCCCTGAACGGAACTGACACTCCCCGTCGGATTGGCTGAAGTAATTGAAAGAGGGGTCACTGTCACATAATTGTTTTTAGTTTCGGAGTCAAATCCATTTCTATTGCCAACCCTAAGCGAAACGGTATAATTGCCAATAGAGCCATACGTATAGGATGGGTTTTCGGCTGTTGTGTCCGTTATTCCATCTCCGTTCAAATCCCACTCCCGGGAAAAAGCATCCTTGGAAAGGTCATTAAACCGAACTGTGAGGGGATATGTACCGTCCATGATATCTGAGGTGAAATCAGCCTCCGGAAGGGAATCTGTAGTTGTAAAAGCTTTTATACAGACATTCGCATCTAAAGAACTGGAGAGGTCTTCCCAGTTTATGCCATTAGGACTTGTATAGCTTTCTCCTGGATTTGCTTTTGCTTTGCTGCTGTAAGAATAAATTGGTTGCTCGACTGCAAGAGTTCCGCCGGTCGAAGGGTTATTTAATTTTATTACAATTGAGAACTTCTCTCCCTGCCTGAGCTTTACTGGCGAATTCAATAAACATGTGTGATATCCCGGCAAAGTATATGAGCCGCTTTCATGGACAGTAAATACCCTCCCCGAATTAATCGGGCCGTCCGCAGGGTTTTCGTAAACAAAGATATCATAAGCCGTATCAAGGTCCGTAGTATAAAATCCTATAGACCTGAGTGTTTCATTCCCTTTTGAGGAAAAGACATTGCTTCCCCAAGCAATAAAACTGTCCCGATATTCTTTTGATACTACCCAGCCGAGAGGATCATACTGGTAGACGTAATCATAATTGTTATTCCGTTCAGCTGTGAATACTACATTTTCTTTGTATCCCAGCCTGGAATCATAATAAGAAACATAGAAGTAACCAGCTTCCCCCCAGGCCGGACCCCAATTATTTTTCACAATAAAAGCCCCGTCTCCAGGCGGAACCAGCTTGAACCTGTTCCTCTCATAAGAATCATCCCAGCCTACAATGGTTATAGCGTGGTTGGATTCTACACTTCCAGTAAATCGATAAGTGTAATTATTATCCTGATAATAATTCTTATTCCAATACATTGTAGCATATACTGCCCCATATTTCAGAATAGCATTTTTGATATAATCATTATCCATAGGTCCGGCTTTCTCAGGCAAGAATAGTGCTTCTTGAATATGTTTCTGCACAGGGAGCCCTGTGGGTGAATATACTGATGAATCTTTATAAAGATCCTCAGACTCATTTACAGGTCCGCTCCAGCGAGAAAGATATGCCAGAGCCAAGAAAGCGTTCCCACCTTCACACGGAGCAAGATCGAATCCATCGGCATAGTTTTCAGATAGCAGGTTTTTCATGTTGTTTTCTGAGAAGTCATAAGTTACTCCCTCTACTCCCAGAAGATATGATTCAAGAGAAGCCAAACTTGCAAAAGCCCAGCAACAACCGCTCTGCTTTTGGTTCTTTGCAGAAGTTATTTTTCCTTCTTTGCGCAGATCATAGGCCGCCGGAAGATATGAGCTCGTGGCTCTTACTAAAAATATCCGGTTAGATCTTGCAAGTCCTGATAGGTCTACTGGAGAGGGCTTATACCCTGTACCCTGATCTAATCCGTAATCATCCATAAGAATTTCAGGTCCCACTGGAAAATTACTCCAGTTCTCAATAAAGCTGGGGTTTAGAGATGCAGTTTCAATCTGAGGTTCGGAATTGGATGTCTTATTGGAAACATTAGTGTTTTCCGAACTTTCGGCAGCTAGGCCCAGGCTACTTAACAGGCAAGGAATCATAATTATAATCAAGATAGATTCTATTCTTTTCAAATTTTTAGGCCCCATATCTGGCTTTTGGCTAAAAAACGGAACTTATTTTTATTTTACTCGATGAGAATCTTATAAATAAATTTTAACTGATGTCTATGATTATGAAACTTTTCTATAAGTCTTTTTCTCCAAATAATAATTTATATTCTAACCAAGTTTAACTACAATTAACGAAAAATAGCTGATACTCTTGTAGAAGAAAAGAAGGAGATTACACTTGTAGCATCCGGAAATGATTTAGATTATTCAACAGTTTTCAGAAAGGCAGATTTGTTAGAAAAAGATCTTCTATTTTTTATGTTTTCGTTATCAAATGAGTTTTCCTGGTGGGATGGCAGGCCGATTTTACAAGGTATATGTTAGTCGATAACTAACCCGGAGTTTAAAATATAATGGTTTCTTGAATTAATCGACCTGCAGAAAACGGCAATGAGTTACTATGTTAAATATTTTTCTATTTTAATCTGTTAGGGGGTTAAGGGGGAGATAACTTCAGGCTGATGAAAGTGAAAGTGATGGGAGTGAAACAAAGTACTTTTACAGCATAAGCCTGGAGCCAAAATTTACTATATGGTTTTGTACGGATTTTAAGGTAAAACCTACGTACCCGAACCCAACAGGAAAAGCTATTAATTTGCTTTTCCATATCTATGATATATTTCTCTAAGCTGTAGATAACTTTTCATACTTATTTTAGGACTGGGGGTGAAAGCAGGCTTTCCGAAGCACTGGCAGACATTGATAAAATAAGACCGGAAGACCTTGATAAAGAGATACTAAGAGCCGCAATGATCGCTGAGCTGGATGCTGTTAACATATATGAACAAATGGCTAACTTGACTAAAAATGAAGAAATTCGTAAAATTCTCCTTGAGGTGGCCAGGAAAGAAAAAATTCATGTAGTCATGTTTGAGACCATTCTCCTGCAAACTGATAGGGAATTTTTGAAAATCTACGCTGATTATTCGTTGGCTAGAGCTAAAAGATGAGTTAAGTAAAAGAAGGAAAAGCTAATTGTAAAAGAGATTAGAGAATAGAAAATCCTTTTGGATTTTCCTGCTCCTAATTCTTAAATAGTTCCATTTAAGCTGCTACGGGTGTGGGTGCAGCTTTCGGCATGGCTTCAACGTAAGTTTTCCGGATTTCCACTCTGCGGAGCGGGTAGATAAATTTAGCCTGCCTGTAAATTGCAGCTGAGAGTCTGCCAAGGATTGCTTCTTGCATGAAGTTCTCAAAATCGGACTCCATTGCGCGCCTTTTGACGATGTCAATCATTACTTCCCGAATGGCCTTTATCTGACTTGAGCGGGCCCTTTTAATAGTAAAACATGTCGGCTTTACACGAATGACATAACCATCTTTGGTTCGAACTTCAATGTTTGCGTCGATCCTGGAAGTCTGCCTTTTTACAATTGAGCGGATATAATCGGTAGTAAGCTCATGGCCGACAAGGTCCGTGGTAGCAGTTTCGCCGACTACATTGTTGATTCTTAGAATAACTTTTGTATTGTTCTTGGTCATATCGTTGGTGAGTTCCCCAACAGTCGTTTCAACATTGCGCCCTAAAAGCAGTGACGGATCTCCTGCCATAGTGTTACCGACAATTGCCCTGTTCAAGTAGGCAGGAGCTTCAATATTAAACCATTCCTTGGATTTCCATCCGTCTATCTTTCTCTGTACTTTCTTTCTTGCCAAATGATTCCTCCAATATGTGATTCATAAAACGATTTTAACTTTCCAATAAAATTTCCTCAGGAAGCTCAGTAGCTTTCCCGTAATAGATGAGCATAAACAAATTCAGTGCTTTTCAGGATTCTCGCACTTAAAATATATTGCGCTTTCATAATCTTCTAGCTGTTCCAGACAAAATTCCCGAGCTCTTAGCTTTTCCAAACCTGGACCCTCCCCTATCCGCAGACAGCTATTGGCTCCTAAAAATCAAAAGTATGATCCGGAAAATGGCTAGAGATTCTCAGAACTTAGCGGTTACTAACTGGTTAATGGCTCTCTATACATATCATTTCCATATATAAAGAAATCGGTCTGAAATGCTTCCTGCCTGTTGTACTGAGCTCTGTTGATTGATTTAACACGGGCCTGCAGATTATAATCCAAAATGATAAAGTTTTAAGGAAGCGGATGCCTTCAGGCAGCTCACTGATCCTCTTCCTAAACTTTTCTATGAACAGAATTATCCGTTTTCATTTTCCTTTTAAATACTCATCAATCGCCTGTGCCGCCTTTTTGCCTGCACCCATTGCACTGATCACTGTTGCAGCACCTGTAACCGCGTCTCCTCCTGCAAAGACTCCGCACTTAGAAGTGGCTCCGGTTTCCTCGTCTGCAACTACTGTGCCTCTTTTACTCTGTTCAAGACCTTCCGAGCCTTTGAAAATGATGGGATTTGGGGAAGTGCCTATAGCGATAACAACAACATCTGCGGGGATTGTGAATTCAGAACCTTCTACAGGGACAGGACTTCTTCTACCGGATTCATCGGGTTCTCCCAGTTCCATTTTGATACATTCGACAGCTTTGACGTTAAATTTCTCATCGCCAAGGATGCGGATAGGGTTTGTAAGGAGCCTGAAGATTATTCCTTCTTCTTTTGCGTGTTCGATTTCTTCCCTACGGGCGGGCATTTCTTCTTCTCCGCGGCGGTAAACTATGCTGACCTCGTCAGCACCAAGGCGAAGGGCAGAACGGGCTGCATCCATTGCAACATTTCCACCTCCTACGACTACCACGTGCTTTCCATGCCTGACCATTGTGTCATATGCAGGGTCATAAGCTTTCATGAGGTTTACACGGGTCAGGAATTCGTTTGCTGAGTACACGCCACTGAAATTCTCGCCAGGAATTCCCATGAAGCTCGGGAGGCCTGCGCCCGTACCCAGGAAAACAGCATCGAATTCATCACATAGCTCGTCTAAGGTTTTGATCCTTCCTATTATATAATTTGGCTTAAATTTTACTCCGAGCTCTTTGATGTAATCAATTTCCTGCTGGACGATTTCTTTTGGAAGTCTGAATTCGGGTATGCCGTAACTCAGAACTCCCCCCGTCTTGTGCAGAGACTCAAAAACCGTTACTTCGTGCCCCAGCTTTGCGAGATCTGCTGCGGCAGTAAGGCCTGCCGGACCTGAGCCTACAACAGCTACCTTTTTTCCGGTCGATTTCGTGGATTCAGGAATTGTGATACCTTTCTGGCGCTCATAATCAGCACAGAACCGCTCAAGACGGCCAATTGCTACTGGTTGTCCTTTCTTCCCGAGTACGCAGAGAGCTTCACACTGAGTCTCCTGAGGGCAGACGCGGCCGCAGATGGCAGGAAGGGTATTTGTGTCTTTGATTTTCTCAATCGCACCTTCAAAGTTATCTTCACAGATTAGTTTGATAAAACCAGGAATATCTACATTAACCGGACAGCCTTCGACGCATGCAGGCTCCTTGCAATCAAGGCAGCGGGAAGCTTCGGAAAGAGCGTTGTCTTTAGTGTATCCAAGAGCAACCTCATTAAAGTTCTTCCTGCGCTCATCCGCAGGCTGTTCGGGCATGGGAGTTCTTTCTTTCCTGGCTTTTCCGGCTTTTTCTTCTTTTAAGTCACTCATTTTTCATCCACTCATTTCAGTGCAGTCCACACCTGCATTCTTCTTCATACTTCTCTGAGGCTTCTATCTCTGCCCCGCGGTACATTGCAAGCCTGTTCATGAGTTCGACAAAATCAACCTTGCGGGCATCAAATTCAGGTCCATCGACGCAGGTAAATTTAGTTTTCCCACCAACTGAAACTCTGCAGCCTCCGCACATCCCCGTGCCGTCTACCATTATAGAGTTGAGGCTGACCAGGATTTCGACATCATAGGGCAAAGCTACACCTGTTCCAACCTTCATCATGATTGGCGGCCCGATAATTACGACTCTGGCAACTTTTTCTCCGCTGTCCAGGATCCTTTTCATGATATCGGTAACAAACCCATGGTGCCCTTTTGATCCGTCATCGGTTGCAATGTACAGTTCGGAACTAACTTTCTGTAATTCGTTTTCAAGGATGAGAAGGTCCTTGTTTCGAGCTCCGATTATTGAAATAACTTTATTTCCTGTCTCTGTATAAGCTATTGCCTGAGGATAGAGGGGGGCAACTCCTATTCCTCCACCTACAAGGATAACAGTACCCAGTTTTCTGACATCAGAGGGAGTGCCAAGAGGCCCGACAAAATCTTCCAGATATTCACCTGCTGAAAGCTTTGCAAGCTGCTTTGTGGTCTTTCCCATTTCCTGGTAAATTACAGTTACCGTGCCTTTCTCTTTTCCAAAATCAGCAATCGTGAGGGGAATCCTTTCCCCGAATTCGTCAATTCTCAGAATTATGAATTGCCCGGCTTTTGCAGCCTTTGCCACGTCAGGGGCATCAATAACCATTTTATGCACCAAAGGGGCAATTTCTTCTTTTTCGAGTATTTTATATGCCATGAGATCACATTTTCCTGAGTAAAAGCATAATTGAGAGATGATCGATAAATTCCGTAGCGGGGCACACAGTTATAAATTAGCGTGTTTTTCCCTGCCCGGACTTTCCCTTATACAGGTTAATGGAATATATATTCTCCCAGATAATTTTTGTTGTTTCATCTGCCTGGAGTTTTGTTAAATTTTTGTCAAAATCAAGCTCTCTTTTATAAATCTCTCTTTCTTAAAATATACCTGAATCTTTTTATTTTTTTTGTTGAAGTTACTTATTTTCCTATATTTGATACTTTGGTCGTGGGCTTGAATCATTGAAAACCGAAAGCTGAAGAATTTCTCGACATAATCATCTAATATATGGGATGTACTTGTTTTTTCGGAATTAATCTATAAAAGCAGGGACATGACCGATACTTTTAAAGTATAAAAAATTACAAAAATGCTGTATTTTCAAGTTTTAGACTCTCAATTAGTGACCAGTCAGAATAACGAAAATAATCTACTGCCAGCAATTACTGAAAGACCTTAAAATCAGCCTACAAAAAATAAGTAAGTTACCGGGGGACAGTATTCTACAGGCTTAATTGTTACCAATAATTTAATAAATCTGGTGGTATAATAAATTTATGCGTTAGCTCTAGAATTATTAATTAAAGAGCTGATTAGCAGAAGGGGGGATATAAGGAGCCAGTGCTAAAGTAGTTAGATCTATTAGACGGTGCCTATTAGACGGTGCTAAAGTAGCCAATCTAGCAGCCAGATATGAGAGACAATAAACGGCTAAACTCTTTATGAAAAGAAAACCAAATAGAATTTTATTGAAAGCGAGATTTTGTTTCTTTTTCTGCACAAAAAGGAAACTTAACTGAAAGATCTGTTATAATTAAGGAGTTGGACAAATGCCAGAAGAACGAAGAGAAGGGGAAAAAGGAGAGAATCTGGAAAAGAGAGAAGAAGGAGAAGTAGCTGATGTCGAACCTATCCACCCAACCGAAGCACGGGGTGGAAAGAAGAGATCACTTCTTGATACCTGCAAATGACCTTATACATTTTACTTTTTTACTTTTTTTAAGGGTGAATTAAACCTATGACATTAAACTCCTGATATAGAAGGAGAATGGATGGGATTGTCTATGGCACACACAGATGATACCGAGTCTTCAGAACATATGGAAAAAAGCATACAGGCAAGAAAATGTCTCTTGTAAGCTGCAATAAATATGACGAGGAAGAAAGAAAAGCCCTCCTTGGGGAGGAGAAAAGATTCGAATCTTTCTCCGGGTCGATGGATGAAGAATAAAAAGGAGTAATAAAGGCAAATTGAGAGTTTTGAGGGCAGATTATTTAATTTTCGTATCAAGTTCTTATTTTTGTGTCGTCTTTTATGATTTCTGCGAGCCCTATAATTTTATTATGCTCATTGCCTCAGCCAGATCTTCTGTTATCATCACTCTTTTTGATTTCTCAATCAGATAATTCTGCCCAGTCTGTACATATGATGGGAAAACCCTCATACCTTCATAGTAGAATTGATTCTTCCGGATTTTATATGTTGAGCCAGTCGGAATCGTATTTTTGCCGGTTTTCTTTTTGCTAATGTAATTGAAAGCTTTTATCGCAACGTCTCCCATCAAGAGATATACCTTCAAATTTGGAAACAGGGCAAGCTCCTTTTCAAGAATCAGAGAGCAATTCTTTATAGTTGCAGCCGAGATGCCGTATTGAGTCTTTGAACATTTAACTGCAGTCGTAAGGTAAAATCCGAGGTCAAGAATATCCTGCAAGCTGCTAACAGAAATTCCTGCATCATTGAAAGCCTGCAGCGTAGTTTTCAGGTAAAAAGGTTCTCCAGCTGAATAAAAATAATCTTCCCGTTTCTCAGGCGGTGCTTCGGAAATCACAACCACTTTGACCCTCTCAGGCTGTATATCTGCAGCAGGTATATTATATCCGCTTTTATTTACATCAAAACAGGGAAAATCCTTACAACTAATGTGCTCAAGAGGTTTCATTCTTCAACTCCTACTGGTGAGAATAGCATTACCGTTATCCCGGTATTATTTATACTTTTTATTTTTTCATCAGATTCACTCATCGGCAATGTACCGTAAGGTCTGCTCTATATGCGTTTATTCTTTGATGTGTCTGCCTATGATGTATCTGTTCTATAACATGCCTGTTCTATACTGATCTCCTCTATTCTAAATCTATTATATGCTGTATTAGTTCTATGCTGCATTTGTTGTATGCTGTGTCTTTTCTTCATGTTTTCGCTTATATTCTTGTTAATTCCACAAATTATATATGGGTATATGCGCATATATCCATATGTTATGCTTGAAAATAAGGTTAAATTTTTCAAGGCTCTTGCAGATGGAACGAGGCTTACAATCCTTTCTTACCTATTGGAGCATGGGTATTGCGCATGCGATTTTTCCTCTCTTACTGAGAAAGATCAATCTACGGTTTCAAAGCACCTTAAGGTACTTATCGAAGCTGAAATCCTGAAGTCTGAAAAAAGAGGACGAAATATCATCTATACCATCAGGGACGAGAGGACAAGAGATTTACTCATATCCCTTGGAATCAATGAGCTAAAGCCTTGCTGCAATTGCACTGGAGATTCGGAGTCTTGTTCTGTAGAGGAGACTGCTGATAAATAAGAATCGTGGAAAAGAAGAGGTGAGATGATGGATGCAAGCGAGAAAAAAGAAGTCATCAGAAAGAAATACGAAGAAATCGCAGTAAAAGGCGGCTCTTGCTGTTCCAGCGGATGCTGCAGTGATATGAGCATCCCGGATCTGTCAAGGTCTATTGGCTATTCAGAGGATGATCTTAAGGTTGTT
Organism: Methanobacteriota archaeon; assembly: GCA_030837265.1. The sequence goes on along the minus strand of JAUPKV010000433.1, from coordinate 5,508 downwards.
CCGGATGCAAATCTCGGACTCGGATGCGGCAACCCTACAGCTTTTGCGGAACTGAAAAAAGGGGAAATTGTCCTTGACCTGGGCTCAGGAGCAGGGTTTGACTCCTTTCTTGCCGCACAGAAAGTAGGAGATGCTGGAAAGGTAATCGGGGTTGATATGACTCCGGAAATGCTTGAAAAAGCACAGAATAATGCCCTTAAGTATGGATATTCCAATGTTGAGTTCCGTTTTGGAGATATTGAAGCCCTCCCTGTCGAGGACAAGTCGGTTGATGTAATTATCAGCAACTGTGTAATTAATCTGGCTCCGGATAAAGAGAAAGTTTTCAGGGAGGCTTTTCGTGTCCTGAAGCCGGGGGGCAGGATATACATTTCGGACATAGTTCTCCTTGCCGAGCTTCCTGAAGACCTGAGAAACGATAAAGATTTGCTGGCAGGCTGCGTTGCAGGTGCGATCCTAAAAGAAGACTATCTTAATCTTCTGAATAAAGCTGGATTTTCAGTTGAGATTCTGAGTGAAGATGCTAATGTAAATAAAAAACAGCATAAAGAACTGCCCGTTGAAAGCTTGAGATTGAAGGCATGTGTCTGAGAAGGAGCTCTTTCTCAACTTTTGATCTTCATTTTTCCTTTTTACATCCACTTAGCTCTGTGGTTTTTTATACTAGTTTGGCAATTTATCTCCCATGATTGATTTTGGCACCTTGAAATACGAAAACGGTTTGATCCTTGCAATTGTTCAGGACCGGGTCAGTAAGGAAGTACTTATGTGTGCATACATGAATAGGGAAGCGCTTGAAAAAACTGTGGAAACAGGAATTGCATATTTCTGGAGCCGGAGCAGACAAAAACTGTGGAAAAAAGGGGAGACTTCCGGGCATATTCAGAAAGTAAAAGAAATCAGGATTGACTGCGATATGGATTCTATCCTGCTGTTTGTGGATCAGGTAGGCGGAGCCTGCCATATGGGGTACAGGTCATGTTTTTATCGAAATATTGAGGGAAAAGTTGTAGGTGAGAAAGTTTTTGAGCCGGACGACGTATATTAAAAATTACTCTATTTCACGGATTTTTGATATGACCTATTCTAACAGTCATTCTATTCGGCAATTCATTCACAATTTCATATTCGAATCCTAAGACACCTAAATCCGTATTAAACCACTTAGGGATATGACTGCAAATAACATCCAGTCTGTTAAATTCCCCTTTTTTTAGATAAGGTATTAGAATTTTCTTTGAAGTTAACTCCGGATTTTTCAACAGGACTTCTTCCAAGTTAAGACCAAAATCACCTTTAGTCGCTCCAGGTTCCAAAAATTGTACAATATCAAATTCTCCGGGTTTCTCCCTCCGCTCCTCAATTATCTCAAGCATTTCCTTTTTGACCGAGTCAAGAACATCCATAGTGTTGTTTTCCACGATAAATATTTCAAACCCTGCCGCTTGAAAAGTGCCGAACGCTATCCCTGGGACCTCACGTGCAAGCAGTATTTTTACATCACCAAGCTGTTTTACGGTATCCGCCACAACCATACGCACCGCAGCAATACCTTTCGCGGTGTAGACCTTATTTTCAAAATGGTTCAGGACTTTCCATTCCTCGCCGTCTTCTTCATATATTGTAATGAACCCCGGCTCAAATATTGAACTCGTTTTTTGGTGATCATTTTCCACAACTGCAATTTTCAAGACATATCCTCCGTTCATGCTGTAGTTATCATTAAAGAAATAAATCTTCTGCGTCATCTGCTCCGGATCATCAATAAATCTCAACCTAAGTGTTATGCAGGTCAGCAAAGATTTCAATACGGGATCAGAAACTATTATATATTTTATTTATAGAATAATTAATAACCATTTAATCATAAGCAAATAACAAAAAATTTGATTAAAAGATGGGAGTAATTAAATGGAAATTCTCGATGAACACATTATTGACCAGAGTAAATACATTGTCGATGTCGCTTTGAAACTGCGGAATCTCGATCTTGAGATTGCAAAAAACCCAAACTGTCACGAACTTAAGTCGAGACGATTTAAAGTACTGGAAGATCTTCACGAGAAAACTCGTGCAGAGATGTCACATGCTGCAGCCGAGCTCCGCAGATATAGGGGTGACGAGCGTTGTGAAGATTGTATGAGATGTGACTTATATAAAGAATTTGTATAATTGATGCAGCATTGTCGTTGATTTTCTTTAACCAATTCCATAGCAGCTTGTGAGCGAGATATTCCAACATCGACCAGGTTGGACAACTCAAAATAAATCTTAATTCTCCTTAATTCCTCTTTCCATAAAAGTACTCAACTCCAGTTTAAAAAGTTACGGAAAATTTACAGAATACTTTCACTTCGCTTTCCAAGGCTTTTTATGCTCTCTGGATATTAACTGCATTGTGCAAAGACCGAACGACTACAACGCTGGCAGGTATCAACCTGCCAGACGGTGTTTAACATACGTGTCTTAATGCTGATTATTGAGCCATATTCTTCTCACGAGATCTGATTTTAACTGTAGGTAAGTTTCAGTTTTGGTACCAAGCTCTTGTTTTCGTTGTCAGCACTATAGAAAGCTATGTAATTGTCGCTTTCAACTTTGGCTTTGATAAGGAAACCTGTGTTTGAATACTTGCCTCCGACATATCCTTTCACCAGGTCAGTTACGTCGAACTCGCAGTAGCTGTTGCTTGGTAATGCACTGGCTTTCAGGGTTAATGTGGCATATGGAGTACTGCCCTGTAATGCATTTTTCTTATCGTACCAGCTCCCTCCCGGTTTACTCCAGGCAATACCTTTATCTCTCTTATTCCAGCTCACATAATTGGGATTCCACGCAGAAGCAGGCCTGTATATCTCAACCGTAGTATCCTTAAGCCGTGACTTGCTGGGATAGTACCAGAAGAGGAGTAGTTTTGCACTCTTTATCTGTGCGACATTTGTAAGTCCACTCAGATCAAACGATAAAACATCCCTGTATCGGCCAACTCCACTCATTGCTCCTAAATCGAGGAATAAGCTATTCGAAAAGACCTCCTCTGGAGAAGCCTCACGCAGACGGTTGTCTTTTTTGATTAACAGAGTTGAGATTTCCTCTTTTTTGATTACACTTATATTACAGGTCTTTGAGTCTGTGCCATTTGTATTGCTCACAGTAAGCTTTACTGTATAATTTCCTGCTGTGGAATAGGTATAAGTTGTATTTTTCCGAGTTGAATTGCTACCATCTCCAAAGTCCCATTTCCATGAGGATGCGTTTTTGGATAGATCTGTGAACTTAACTGAAAGAGGGGCATATCCCTCTGTGACATTACATATAAAATTTGCAGTTGGGAGCACTGGTTGGACTGGAGATGTTTCAGTTCCCAATTTTGAGTTTGGAGATGTCGCCGGATTTGTATCGGTAAGTGACGAGGGATAAAAGTTAGCTGGATTTCCGGACATAAAGTTATGAGTTAAAATCAAATTAACTTGCGATGCGACATTATTTTTTACTGCGTAACCGGTTTTTCCGTTCATGATATTGTTATTCAAGATCGTCACTTTACGTGTGCCCGAAACTGCACTATTAACGTTTATTCCTGCAACATAAGAACCGATGATATCATTATTCCGGATTGTGATCCCATTACCGCAATTATTAATCCCTATACCACCATTTCGGGTAACTCCTTCGTTTTCATAGCCGCTATCGTGTATAACATTATTATAGAAATTGACGTTCGAAGCATCGTTCAAACTGGCGAACCAGACACCATTGACCCCTGACATGATATTACAGTCATGGATAGTAATATTAGAAGTAGCTGGTGAAGAAGCTGCATTGCATATTTGTATTCCTGTATCGGACAGCGCATAACCTTTCGAATCCTTAGCATATGTTGTGGTACCGGAATATGGAGATATATTTTCATTTGAAATTATTATGTCCTGACAATTGTCCAATCTGTCGGCAGCGTTACAACATTGACGGGCAACATTATCATATATTTTTCCGCCTATGACACGAGAATACATTACACAAGTATGCTGTAAGTTGTTTCCAACGTTGTTATAATAGTAAATGTTTTTTCCAGACGTGCATCTGAATCCTTCACCTTTCGCGTCATGCAGATTCATATCATATATGCTTATATTGTATACCGACGCGCTGCTGGACCCCTGGAATGAAATAAGTCTATAAAGGTCTTTTCCTCCCGATCCGGATTGAGCACCTTCGTTACCGTCTATTTCAAACCCATGTATTTTTATGTCATGAACAACAGTCCCTTTACCTCCAATCTGACCTATGATTGGGGTTCACGCACCTGCTGTTGTCCATCCGACATTATTTGCTAATTTAAGTTTTACGCTGTAATCACCTGTAAGCTCCGTATTTGATCCGATTAAACAGGAGCTTTTTATGTCATAAACAAATGGTCCTTTGAGGTGCACTATAGAACCAGGATTATTTGCTGCATATTCAAGTGCCTGGTTAATTTGTACCTGATCGTCTTTTCCGTCGCAATTATACTTACCTGTGCCGTCTCCTGCGACATATATTGTTGATTGTGCACATAATGCAACAGGAATGTTTACCAAAACACAGAGGCACATAAGCAAGAGGATTTTTTGTTTTCGGTTTATCATCTACCCCACTCCCCCCCAGACAGTGAAATATTTCAAAACATCTAATCCATATAAATATACATTTTTTGAGCTAAACTTTGTAACTATTTATTTTTATAATATTTTTTATATTTTTATATACCTATATATTGATCTATATATAGCCGCATTTATGTCATTTCGAGAAATATTAAAAATTAGGTTTCATTCAAGAGCCCAAAATATCTCTTCAAAAACATAAATTACTGCATCTTAAGGACAATTCCGATAGATTTTGAGCTCTATCTATGCAGTGTCTAGATAATTGGATACTCCAGATTCTTCTGAGTTAAAACTAATTGTTCGAATTTCCATACTTTCCCAAACTTTATTAAGTATTTCTATTAATTGTTATATGTAGATACAATTTACAATCTATAAATGTTTATCTAATAATCTTGATTTTATTTTAACAGTTTTTCAATTGAATATGTATGATTTTATACTGCCTAAAAATATAAAAACATAGACAGATATACTATTTAAAAAATAATCTGGTTAATCCTATTTTTAGATAAATAGTTTATACCTTATAGTCAAATGTTACGATGATTAAAAAAATGGTAATTATTTAAAAAATGTTTAAAAAATTACTTTACAGGGATTTCATTTATATGGCTGATCAGTGTATAAATTTTTCTGTAAGATCACAAATCTCAAAAAGTTATTTTATATGAAGAAGCGTAAAACCCCGAAGTCTTTAGCTTCGTGGGATATAAGCGTCAACTTCTTCACACTCTACCGTTATTGATTCTGCTAAACTACTTAAACTTTCAAACCTATAAATATATACTTAAAATGCTGTCACCACAATGCGAAAGCAAGTTGGTTAACAGGGCATAGTAAGGATATTCAATCGGTT
>JAUPKV010000432.1 GCA_030837265.1 Methanobacteriota archaeon | reverse complement strand
TTCCCTTATTTGGGGGATATACAGATAGCAGAGAGGAAAAGGCAAGATCCACAATTTTACATAAACAAGACTGCTCTATATCTTGTGCAAGCCATAGGTCGTTCAGTGAGAGATAGAGATGACTGGGCTTACACCTTCACGATTGATTCAAGGTTCCCTGACTTCTGTTACTCGAATCCCGATGTCATGCAGAACTTCAACAGGCACGAAAGACCATGTTTAGAATCCTTTCAGTTATTGTATCCGTAAGTGATTAACCCACTCCAGAATCCCTCTTTCTTTTTTGCAGTCAAGTGAAGGGAATGTACTGTGGAATAATTTCTAACCGAGAACACTTGGAACACTTAGAACACTTGTATAAGGTAGGGTGGTAAACACAGGAAGAGGAGAGCCTATAATAGATATTTATATAAAACTCATACTCAATTCCTCTCCCTCTGTGGATTATATAGACCTCCTTCTTAGAAGTGTTCCAACTGTTCTAAGTGTTCCATATTGAATGAAATTACCAGGGATACGCTATTCAAGAAAAAATTTTATAAGACACTGCCGAGGGGCTCTATGCCAGTTACTAAAAGTCAATCCAATTGAAATAACCGTACTGAGTACCATACGGTCAATCCCAAAAGAAAGTATGGGAAACACATTTTCTACCAATTAAGTTCATGAAATCTCTCTACAATCTCAGCTAACCGTGTCAATCTCTCTAATTTATTTTTATAAGCTGCTCCTTATTTTTTCCCAGCTTATCTTTCAGATTGGGCAATCTTCTTTCATTATCCTGTCAAAAATGTCATTTTTCCCTCAAATGATCCTCAATGGAGTACGTACCAAAATACGGTAAAGTACGGAAAACCGTACTCACCAAGTACTATGGGCTCAAAAATCATTAGCATCGTCCATTAAAATCAGAAAAGAGGTTCCTTTTCCCTTCCTTTTCTTACTCTTTCTGACCTTTTCCGGATACAGTTCCACTACTTTATCCATTATTGCTTGTACCATGGCTCTGCTGCTAGACCTTTTAACAAGTATACGGCATTCCTTGGAAACTTCTTCAGAACTGAGAAAAAGATAAATCTCAGAAGAGGTAAGAATCTTCCCAGCTAACTTGGGCTTTGTCCTCTCCAGTTCTTCCATAACCAGTTTTGCTCTGACAACAGTTTTATTGCCGCTCAGAAGAGAGTTTTCACTCCTTGGCATGTTTCCTTCAAGAATCTTTTTTTCGAGCTCTAAGAGCCTCTCTGGAAGTGGAATGAAGGTTTTTCTCTTCTTATGTGGATGGATGATCCTTTCAGAATCGTCCATCTCTTCCCATTCCATGTCTATGCCCACAAAATGAGTTTTTGCACTTATCCCGAGGTATTCCTCCAGCAGGTCCAGCCTTTCTAAGAGGTTGTGCTGTTGTGCAACCACTTGAATGATGATCCCTTCAATTTCCATCCTTACAGCAGGGTTATTCAGCAGGTTCAGCAAGTTTTGTGTTTCAGGATCAGTTTCTTCCAGCAGGCTTGCATAAGGTCCTGTCAAGTTCTCGGGATCATGGCAAAAGACCACAGTACCCTCTCCTGCAAAAGGTAAATATCGAATCAAAGCGAATATTCTGCTGTAGAGTGAATTGCGAATCACGGGTTGGCACTTTGTGTATCTGTAATTCACTCCACATTCCTTTCACATCCCTGGGTGCTTTTCTGTAGTTTCGTTTTTTCAGCTTGTAGTTTTAGGTTCAAAATCATCCTCCAAGTGTAGTGTTACGTTTGGTGCAGTTGTCATCATATTAGTTTCCTTTTTATTTGAGTGTTACGATTGGTTCAATTTGACAGATGTATTTATTTATGGTGAAAACGTAACATTGCTTCAATGAAAGAGCGTTTCAGCGTATCTATGGATACGGAACTCATAGAGTGGCTCGATAAAGCAGTAAATGAAAAGATATTTTCCAGCCGAAGCCATGCACTTGAATTTTTCGTGAAGCAGTTTTCAAGCCTGGGAATTAAAAAAATAGTTTTAATGCTCTGGAGTCAGGGAGAAGCAGAACCTGTATTCGTATCAAGTTCGGATGTAGAAGCAGTGGATTCCTTTGCAAAGGCTAATAACATATCCAGAGACGAAGCTGCTCAGATCTTGATTCGCAAGGGTATTAAGGATGAAGCCTGATCCTGGGATTGTTCTGGAGAACTTTGAAGAGGTTCTGGTGTAGTGTGCAGGTTGAGGCAACTTAAGGGACTAAAAGAGGTAAAGTTACTAAAGTATGCTGTATTATCCTACTTTAATTATTCCGACAGTTCTCTCTAATTCGATCCTTAGAGATGGACTGAATATGAAAATAATTTATATACTAGTTTTCTATATTTTATCTAGTTATAACAAATAAACGAAATTAGGCTATGAACTAGCGTTTTTGCTAAAATAATGCCAAATCACATTGTATTGGCTTAGCAATTTCGTTGGCTGCATAAAATCAGCGTTCCGAGGGTTCAAGTCCCCCCGGCGGCTCTGTATCTTTTTTGATTCAATGTCTTCTTTTAGGATCTGGAGCTATAGCAATAATGATTCTACTGAAATCTTTGACCAAATCTGGTTCAATTTGGTGAATATACCGCTTACCAGATTTGAAATCTATTTTTTATAAGTATGCTGTGCAGTTATGATTGTTATATC
>JAUPKV010000431.1 GCA_030837265.1 Methanobacteriota archaeon | reverse complement strand
TTTACAAACATTTACAAACATTTACAAACATTTACAAACATTTACAAACAACACTTCTGTTCGGAAATATCTGAAGGATTTCCTAATTCTATATTTCTTCTGATAAATATCTTATCATTTACAGTTATTATGTTAGTTTAATATTTGAAAAAATCTAATTGTTTAACTGTTATTCACTAATATTTCAAGACGTGAATAATCATATATCCGGCAAATAATTAAAACGGAATCTGAAACAGTCATTTTACACTAAATTAAAGAGCATTTTAAGGAGATTCATATTTAAGGGATTCATATTTAAGGAGATTCATATTTAAGGAGATTGAGTGTTTGAATCACAATCCATTTGAGATATTCCAAAAAGAATGCCCGGATGTCGCAGCGCGTTTTAACGATCTTGTGGAAGCCCAAAAGGCTTTAAAAGGACTGGATGCTAAAACAAAACAGTTAATCAATATTGCTATCCAGACCGCAAATCGAAATCCCAAAGGTGTTCAAATCCATGCAATGATGGCAAAAAATGAAGGTGCAACCCGTGAAGAGATTATCGGTGCGGTGGTATTGAATCTTCACCACTCCGGTTTAGCCTCTGTCCTTGATTGTCTTCCTGCGGCAATTGATGGGGTAGAAGGTAAATTCTAAAAAGTAAGGTCAAATTGAGAATTCAGGTAAGCAGAGATTTATTTTAACAGGTCGCTTGCAGTTACAAGAGGGATAAGTTCGGTTCCTGCTTCCTCTAAATTCTCTTTTGCTCCTTCTTCTCTGTCTACGACACTGATCACATATTTTACTCTAGCTCCGGCTTCTCCGACGATTTCGATTGCATTTCTGACTGAACCTCCGCTGGTTGTTACATCTTCGAGCATTACGATCCGATCTCCCGGTTTAATCTCACCCACGAACCTGCTTTGCGTGCCGTACTCCTTAACGGCTTTTCGCACGATGAGCAGTGGAAGTTCCGTTTCCAGAGAAACCGCTGTCGCCAGAGGGACGCCTCCGAGTTCCACTCCCGCAACTATATTTACATCCATTTCTTTGACCCTGATTGCCGCCTGCCTGGCGATAATTTTCAAGGTTTTGGGGTCAGTGCTTGCTTTCTTGATATCTATGTAATATTTGCTTTTCTTTCCCGAGGCAAGTGTAAAATCTCCGTAACGCACAGCTCCGCAGGCCTTAAGGGCAGAGATGAGTTCCTCTTTTTGCAAGTTCAATTCTTCTTTCGTTTCTGGTCTCAATGTGCTCATAATCTCACCGGCGCAGCCTTAATGCGTATGAATCTATTAAATTTATCGGATCCGATTTACCAGGGTTCTTTTTTAATGCCTGCAAAATATCCAACTATGTTTGTTGCAAGATGTATCAGCGGCGTTATCAAAAGGACGGTTACTATTATCCAGGGTGTGAAATTACTTACAAACCATTCGGGAGCTAAAAGGTAAGTAAAGACCCAGGCCCCTGCGACAAAGTCCAGCTGGTCTACAAGTGGGAGCGAAGCCCCTCTTTTCATATCAAACCGCCGTTTGAAAAAACTTTTGAACATATCTCCGAAAAGTGAACCGCAGGCAAGAGCAAAAACAACTTTAAGTGCGCCTTGAAAGCTCGGCCCGAAAGATGGCATCTCAATTCCTAAAACCTCGAATCCTCTTAAGTTTAGCCAAGTCTGAAGGAGACCTGCAAGGACTCCGAAAAAAATACCTGCAAAAAGTCCTCTATAGGTCTTTCCATCGCCCAAAATTCTTTTTCCGTCTTTTAAAGTTCTGCCTCCGTCAATTGGTCTTCCGCCTCCAAAAACAGCTGCAAATGAGTTTGGAAGGTAGGCAGGAAGCATAAGCCAGAGCGATTTTAATATAAGCTCGATCGTGGTATCATCTCTCTATTTCAGTTGATTATTTCATTGAGGCAGAGATTGATATCCGTTATATTCGGATAACACTCGGTATTAAGGACTTTTTGTTTTTGCCTCTTCCTGGTGTGGTTCTATCGCCAGTTTCATTTTGTGTAGTATGGAAAATATCTTCATCTCAATGTTTACAACAAGTGGAATCGAATCCAGTTTAACAGGTTTTACGGATTCACATGACCAGGTTGAGTTTGTCCAGGTCCAACCGGAAGATGTTTGATGAGTTTTCGGGTCAGCCAGGTAATCGTTAAGAGATGTCGTCTGATACAGATTTCCTTTTTCGTTATCGTAAAAACAATTACCAGTTATATTAAGTCCTGCTCCCACGAGATCTGCGATCCCATACCCTGTACCTGTCTGAGAAATAAAAGTATGCTGAGCTGTACTTGTAATAATATTGTCCTTTATTACTGTGCCCTGGCCTCCAGCCTGATTTCTAACGGCATCATTTTTTGAAGCATCAAAAACATTGTTATAAATCCAGGTGCCTTTGAACCCATCATTGACTATGCCTCCTGTATATGGAATGTTATAACTCTGCCCGACTTCGTAGAATAAGTTATGATGGATCTGAACCCACTGATTGTTTGAAATTCCGGCATCATAGGAAATTAACCTTATGCCTGCTCCCCATGTTCTGATGAGGACGTTATTGTATATTTCCACACAATTTACATTACCTTTTGAATCTTCAATCTGAATGCCGGAATTACCTCCAAGGGAATCCATTTGGGCATCTATAATATTATCATGAAATCTTACATGTGCCGAGTTCCACGTTCTCAGAGCACAATCTGTTCTTGTAGTTATTCGATTATTAAAACATTCGATGTTCTGACTTTCTATGCCAAAGAAACCCTCATGTCCGAGCCTGGAAACGAGATTGTTATAAAATTTGATATTTGAACTGGACCTTGTTCTCAGGCCATCGCCCAGGCTATCATGAAGAGTACAATTATTTACACTTATGTTTTCGCAGCCTGTTAAATAGATGCAATTGTAGTATCCTGCACCGTGAGGAGTTTCAAAGTTTCCGCCACTGTTTGCATTAATCTCAATATCTCTTATTGTAGCATTGTAAACACCCACACCTGAGATTAACGGTTTCCAGGCTGGCCACCCGGCATGGCTCGGAATAGTAATTATAGTTCCGGGCTCCCCTTCCAGAATAGAATTGGATTGAAGAATAATCGAATCAGTCAAAACATAAGTTCCCGCCGGAAGGTGAATTATGCCTCCCTGCTGAAGTTTCAAGTTAATATTGTTTTGATCTGCTGCTCCTCCTATTCCCTGTGATAATAAAAGGAAGAGAAGGAAAGCGGAAAACACTTTCATTTTTTCATTTCCTTATTTATGAAATTTTCAATTCCGATTGATTGATCGATTTATCTTGTCCTGTTTAATGATACATGCTTCTTCGCCGGGACAGAAAAATATACGACACTGAATTACGATACTGGAATAAGTATTGATACTATAAAAGTGAAGCGAAATTATAATAAAAAATTAAAAAAAATGATAAAAGAAGAAGAGATTTGAACTCTGTTTCCGATTAGGCTCCTTTTAAATACGTGAGTTAAGGTTTTTTGATAAGAATGTTTACACCAAGGGCTGCAATAGCAAAAGCCCCCATCGCATATAGGGTAGTAAGATATGAACCGCTAGTAGTATGGAGCGTGCCAGCCACATAAGGGCCGAGAATTGCAGCGCCAATAAGGCTGGTATTCACTAAGCCCAGATTCTGAGGGAAATATTTTTTCCCATAGAAACTGTTTGCAAAGACTGTATTCATCGTAGGAACGCCTCCATAAGAAAAACCGATGAATGCAAACCCAGCAAGAAGTAGATTAGTGCTTTGATACATAAGTGCAGAGACCAATAATACAAAAGCTATGATGTATGTTGTGTTGATAATTACCATAGTCTTTTTTAAGCCAATCCTGTCGCAAATTGCACCAAGGGTCACACGTCCCAAGCCGTTACAAATTGAAATCAGTCCGACAGCAAAAGCTGCTAGCTCAGCCGTGGCGTTAAGATCTTTAGCAAAAGGAGCTGCATGCCCTATCATTGAAAGTCCCAAAGCGGTTGATAATACACTCCAGGATAAATACATCCAGAAGGTGGGTCTTTTTAACATTGATGAAGAATCTAATTCCAGGCCCACGATGCCTGCATTTTTCGCTTTTGAGGAAGTCGCGGGGAAAACATAATCCGCAGGAGGGAATTTCAATATTCGGGAACCTATAAAAACTATTATTCCGAATGCAATGCCAAGGAGCAGAAAGGTTTCGCGCCAGCCCATTATTTTAATAAGCGAACTGGCGGTGGAACCCAGCAGCATACCACCGAGGCCAAAACCCATCAAAAGAAAACCGGCGATAACACCCGGTTTTTCGGGGAACCATCTTGTGACTGAGCTTATGACTGCATTGTAACTAAGACCAATACCAAAGCCGCTTATCACGCCATAGGTAATAAAAATTTCCGGGAGAGTGTTTATTTGTGAAGATGCGGCAAAACCGCATAGTAATAAGACAGCTGAGACTAAGATAGTAAAGCCTGGAGACTTTTTACCTGTAATAAAACCTCCGGCAATACCTCCCAAACAGAAGAATATTATAGAAATGGTAAAAATAAGGGAGGTGTCAGCGCGGGTCCATCCGAACGCCTTTTCAAGTGGCGCAATAAACAAAGACCAGGCATAGAGCAGTCCGAGAAATAAAAATAATACTATGCCGACGAAAACGTATAACCATCTATTGTTAGTTGTGGCCATAAGGGTAACTCCTTTAATTTTGGGTTTTCATTTATTTTGTGCAGTACACACTAAGCTTATCCCAAAAAGATACTTAATCCTTAATCGTTAAGTTTAATATGATTACTTTCATGATCGGGGGCTTGACCAGGTTTTATATTAAAAATTGAGGAAGCAAATTTTAAATTAAGGGATAGCTCAATATAATGATAATCGCTAACGTGATACTTGCTAGCAGAGTACATTACCTTTTTTGTTATTTAAACATATTGAAATTATGGACTACTTTTCAGGCTTCCGCACTGTA
>JAUPKV010000430.1 GCA_030837265.1 Methanobacteriota archaeon | reverse complement strand
CAAGCATTTTTGCTGAGATCTTCTCTAGTAGTTTCATCCATATCCAACAAATCTGTAGCCCAGTACTGCGTGTCTCCATCTGTTGGGACTATCCGAAATACCTTAATAAAGCCATATTCTCGTAGATGAACAACAATTCCTTGAGAAGGGACCTCAACTTCTTCCACATGTATGTTTTTCGTATTGTCAGGATTTACCAAACGATTTGATTTCAATCTTGTTAAAAAATGCCATTGTTTCTTCCTGAGGGATTTAAGATTCTTTATGCTTGCATACCATGTATCAAACATAACATACTTTGGCTTAAAACCGCGTTCTTTGGCCTTATCAAGCATATCGCGGAAGTGATCATTCTTGGTTTTTTCGTCTTGATCGATGTCATAGATACGGAAATCGATAGGTAAGATTTTAGTGCCATCAGTCCAGAGCAATGTTACAAGACCAATTCCCTTTACAGTATGGTGATGTTTTCCACTCCACTGATAACGAACAAAACCTATCTTTTCTGAATAAGGTTTATCCAGTACAGTGTCATCGACAATTAGAAAACCGTCTTTAAGTGTAACAAATTTCCTTACTTCATTCCATAAAGGTTCTGTGTCTGAAGGTTGCTTTTGAAGAAGACGAGTAAAACAATCATGAGAGGGAGAATTAGATATAGAAGGATAACAGCGAGCAGCTTCTGTACAACTATAAATCTTAGATGCAGCAATAAGAAAATTGATGTAATCAAGGCCAGTGCATTTTGATGTGTTTATTGACATGACTTTAATTAATATTATAATTTTAGATTTAAATAATTATCTTTAAAAGATTTTGGGTTTGCATAGACCTGATCTGCGTAAGTCCTAATTTTGTAGCCATGAGTCTTATCAGTGATTTACAGAACTCTCGACACACTGCCTTATTATTTTAGTTTTCTTTTTTGTGTTAGAATAGTTATCCTGAAAAGGAAAATTTGCTGGACATATTAGGGGTGCAGCCAGCAAATCCTAAATTTCGTACGTTAAGCATTCAACATCAAACGAGAAAGTAACTTTGGAACTGAAGATAACGTAGATGAATTATATCTAAAACGGCAACAATGTACTTGGTCAAGACCTATAGCAATTATTAAGAAGAGAACATCAAATACTGGTTACCTTACATATCGTCTTTATTCTTAACATATTAACCTGTTTGGAAATATGTCTTTGACCAGCGGACTATTGTTACTCTAGATGTCTTACGATTTCGAAATTCTCCAGGATTTCAGATGGTAATTTCTTAGGAGCTGTAACGAAATAACCTGATTAATTTACTGTATTTTGTACGTTACATGAATATTGAATATGTCTTATAAAATTCATTAGGTCATTAAGGTACAGCTCCTTAGCGTACGAAATTTAGGATTTGAGGGCGGCACCCCTTTATGCATGAGTCAACGACTCATGAGTGTTTTTGAAGAAAAAACATGGAAAAATTCACGAAAAAAGGCGAAAAACCCAACATATTAATTAAATGTTGGTAAATTAATTATTATGGAAAATGCTTTGGTTACAACTGGCGATACAAGGTATTAACAGTTGCTATATATATGAGTTTATATAAACGTTTTAAATCATTGATTGTTCTGTTTCTATATGTATCATATACAGTTTTAAACCATATGTCGAAATAATAAACTACTAGACTGAAAAAAAACAGAGCAAATACATAGACTACTACGTTTAGATAATTCTCGTCAGGCAAAATTCTAAACATTCTTGCTAGAAAAAAATTGGTTAAAAACATCGGAAAACTTAAATCACTCAGAAACTTGATTGCTTGTGACTTTGTTTCATAACGAGGGTACTTTCCCGCTTGGATTATATATATCCCCAGAGCAAAATCTGACAACCTAGCCAGAGGGCACCAGTACGGAGTATTTTGAGCCCCTGTGGGCAAAGACATACCTATAAAATATGAAAACAAAATAATGGAAAACAGAGCTGGAAACCCATATTCTTTTAAAATTTTCGAGAGCATAGGATATAATAAATACATTACAACAATTAGACCCACAAACCACCCCACGCCATTTATCTCTCCTCCAAGCACTTGTTCCTGAAAGTATGTTTGAAACCCAGTGAACGATTTTAAAAACTCAACTAGAGAAACGGGAAGATTAAGAAACAATTTATCAAATACAATAGCAAGCCCTAAAGAAAACCAATAAGCGGGATATACCCTAATTAATCTCTTTTCCATAAAGTTTCTGTAATTGAAATTGCTGTTGAGTTTAGGTCCGTATGTGTATTCAATGACTGCCCCGCTGACTATTATAAAAATTATTACTCCCCAATTCCCGAGCGCATCATTAATAATATTACCAATTCCAATATTCGTTAATAGTGGGGACAGAAAAGAGGAAAGAGAGGGGACTTTTTCTTCAGCTACATGCAAAGTAACTATCAAAATGATAGAGATAATCCGTAGTATGTCGAAAATTAATAGCCTATTTTTTTTCTCATTCATCATCTTTCATTCCACGGTTCTACAAAAATTGGTCGTGTACCTAAGTTATTGATCAATTCCGAAAAAACTTGTAAATACACCATGTTTAAGGAATATGTGAGAGATCCTTACGTTCCCTATTTTCAATGACTCACAACCACGACCTTTAATGGCTTAATGTAAAAAGTCAAGTTCTCACATACTCGATACTCATAATCAACCATAGTAAACTGACAACTTCCGGAAATTAGAAATTTAAGATCGGGGGGGCGATGAGTATCTTCATAGAAATATACAAGCTAGTGTTTAAATTATAATTGTTTGTTATTATTAATCCTTATACCAACATTATTACTTATGTCTATATATAATTAACCTATATTTGAATATTAATACTAATCATTATATTATTCAGAAAGATATGACGATTAAGGAAAAGGGAGGTATATGTCGCAAACATATAGCATGGAGGTACGCGCCATGCAAGGTATCCCGTTTTATATTGTAAATGCTCGATTTTTAATTACAGGCACCGTCGTCACAAGCACCATAGTCACAGGCACTATTGTCACATACACTGTTACCACAGGCGCAGTTACTACATGCTGCACTTGCTGATGTGACTGTCAATGTT
>JAUPKV010000429.1 GCA_030837265.1 Methanobacteriota archaeon | reverse complement strand
TGGTCAATCATGCGGGACTCTGGATCCTGCAACCTCGGTTCGAATCCGTGCCGGGCTATATAATTAGTAAATAAATTAGATAATCAAAAATTTTTAATTTGTGATCCTGCTGTATTAGTTTTTATATTCGGTTGAATTTTTTTTCGTGCTCTGTATGCTGCTTGTTTGCATTTAAATGAGCAATACATAGAATCTTTTCGATTTGATTTAAAATTATCTTTACAGATAAGGCAGGTTTTTTCTTTAATCAATTTACCTTCTTCGGTATATTGTGTTATTATATTAGTTACCGAATTGTTGCCGTTTAATTCATCCAGTTGTTTTTCAAGAAAATCAATACGGTTTCTTAAATCCTCAATCTCCATTCCATGTAATTTTTCCGTTTCCTCATACGCATCTATGAAGAGGCTCAATATAGTAGTGAATCTACCTTCATTCAAAGTTTTTTCGATTTTTTTAGCATATTTTGAAAAGTTTTTCAAATCATATTTATGCATATACATTTGAAGTTGTCCGATATCATCGATTAATGAATTCCGGAATTGATTTGGAGCAAACCACATACGTGGCAATGCATATCGCATTATGAGGTCCCATTTTTCATACATTTTGTTTTCTGTATCAATTTCGGTTTCGTCGTTCAAATTTTCCCTTCGTTATATTTGTGTTATCTTTTTGTTACTACATTTCATTGGAAGTGTTATATATACATTACCGATTTGTTGCTGATTCTATAAAAAGTAAATCTAAGTTGCCCCGAGATACTTCGTAACAAAAAAGTAACGAAAGTAACAGATAAAGGTATGACTCAGGAGGTTATATTCTTTCAAATTAATCAGGAAACATATTAGTGAAACAGTCATATATAGTAGATTTATAGTAGATTTTTAATTTTGTGCTTGGCCTTTAAAAAACCATATGGCTCGTTCTCAAGCTCATGGTTGAATTTTTCGTAACTTCTCTATATCTTGTTGAGGTAGATGATTAGCTCGCTTCCTGAATTGTTTATTATATATGTTATCAACATTGGTAACTATATTTTTCTTTTTTTAATTCATTTGTTATCAAATCTGGTAATCTATCTTAATATTAACTGGATAATGCTCATTTACCAGATATGATAACAAATTGATACTGTATAAATACAATAAGATAATCCATAGTAAAAACGGCAACTAGATAATGGAGAACAGCCTAAAGTCAACGAATCTAGAATTGAGCATATTTATTTTAACTAACAAAACTATTTTACTCTGACACTTAGTAATCTAAGAATAATCATTTTAAAGCAGGAATGTAACATATGGTGGATAAAAGCTCAGACAGTTTGCTTAATAATCTTAAAAAGAAGAACAATCCTTTTAAGAAGATATTTGAAAACGTAAAAAAGCTTGTAAAGAAAGATGACGAAAAAGGGAGGAATCCTTCTTCCGTCGAGGCACCCAAAAAAGGAAAAAAAGAAAATGTGAAGAAGTCTCCTACTCTTGAACCATCAAAAAAAGGAAGACGAGGAAAGGGGAAGAGGTCTTCTGTTAAAGAATCAAAAAACGAAAAGAGCTCTGAAATAAATCGGCAGCTCGAAGATTCAGGCATTCCTAAAATCGAAACTCCTGAAACAAAAGAAGCTGAAAAATCAATGAAAGAGAATAGAGGTAAAATAAAAGAACAAAAACTCCCTACAAAATATAAGAAAGGATGGTAGAGTAATATTATAAATTTTGAGACTGAACCGTTTAATTAAGTTATGTGGATCTTCAATAAATTGCCTTGACGCTACACATACCTAAATAATTTGCAAAACTCTTATTATATAATTTTACTATTGTGTATCACGTCAAGGGATTTACAAAGTTTATCGTTACATCCGTTTTCCATAGGAGGGCCGTGGCCGAAAAAAATTTTGGAGACATTTTTCGTGCAAAGGTATTCCATTGATTTTACATAGTTATCTTCAAAAGACCAGTTACTGGACTTAAGGATTACTGCGGTATCTCCTACAAAGAGATATCCGTTCTCGGAACAATAAAGGCAGATTGAATCCTGAGTATGCCCGGGAGTATGAATCACTTCAAAAGCTTTATCTCCGATTATGATTGATTCTCCATCTTTGAGAAGATAATCTACTCCTTTGAGGTAAGGTGAAAATGCATAAACTTTTGGGAAATATATCTCTTTAACTGTCGTTAAAAGTGAAGTATGATCATAATGATTGTGTGTAAGAATAATTTGGTCAATAAGTTTTTTACCAACCCCTTTAGACAAGCCGTCGAATTTTTCAAATATAATTTTATCGCGGCCAATATCAATAATTGTGTTCAAATTTTCGAGAGCATTGAATTCTCCCTGAATAAAATAAACATTACTGGTATAAGTTGTTGGATTTTCAGTAAGGTTGAAAACTTTCACTATATTAATTCTCCGTCAAGTCATTTTAATTTTTTATATATATTCTTGCATTGCTTATAAATTGCGAAAATTGTTTCGAAGATGAACAGGGTAATTTTTGTGTTTGCTCTGTTATGAAAAATCCGCCATTTGAAAGCGATTGGTAAAACATATTTATGATATCTGTAACTTGTCTTTCAGTGAAATGAAGGAGCACATTTTTACATACAATTACATCAAACGGATTTTCAATTACAGGTTTTAGAGACAACAGATTATGTCGGGAATATTGTACATGTTCTCTTATTTCCGTCGAGATAATGAAATTATCATGAATATCCGGGTCTTTAAAAAAATTGTTCTGAAACATCTTTTCAGGAATTTTTTTAAGATCCTCCCGGGAGTATGACCCTTTTTTTATTATGTTTTCGAATCTGTCATTTGGATCAATATCCGTTGCAAAAATCTGTACCCTGGAAAATATTTCTTCGTCAAGAACCTCCTTTAAAAGGATTGCAAGAGTGTAGGGTTCGGAACCATTTGCACAGCCTGCGCTCCAAATATTTATATTTTCGATACTGCAGTTTC
This sequence comes from Methanobacteriota archaeon, assembly GCA_030837265.1. Next base: position 1,244 of record JAUPKV010000429.1, on the reverse strand, counting down.
CTTCGCCCTCAAGAATCCTGGGTATAAGGACATTGGGAATCATGTTAAGAGTTTGAGTATCCCTGAAAAAGTATGTAGCACCCATCTTTAAACCCTTTATTTATTTTAATAGTGTTTTTTGATAAAGCTTTTTTTCTGGTAATACTTTTAAAAAACGGTAATTTATATCTTCAGGAATCTCCTGAGAATATTCACATAATAGAAAACCCTCATCCGATAAGGCATTATAAAACATATTAAGTACGGCCATCTGATCTTTAATATTGAAATGTTGGAGCACATGTTTGCAGATGATCAGATCAAAACCGAATCCTATAGCATTTAAGGATAAAAGGTCATGTTTCTGATAACTAATTTTTTTTCGTAGCTTTTCCGATATTACGTAAGTATCAAGACTCTTTGTATCTAGCTCAAAATATTTTTTTAATATATTAGATGGTACAGAAGAAATTTGATTCTTTTTGTATGTTCCATCTTCTATGATTTTCTTAAATCTATTACTGCTATCGATATCGGATGCTAATATTCTTATTTTTTTAAATTGCTCTTCATCAAGAGTCTCTTTTAAATGCATTAATATGGAGTAGATCTCGGCACCATTTGCACATCCGGCATCCCAAATCTTAACATCACTCTTTTTTGAAATGTCAGATAATACGTACTCTGGAATTAGTTTTATTGCATCAAGATCCCTGAAAAAAAAGGTAAATGCCATTAAATATCAGTTCCTATATATTAAATAATAGATTTTCCTTTCCAAAATTTATAATTAAAGAACGCTTCCGGTGTCATATGTATGAATGACTTTTCCAAATCGGAAAGGAAAATCTAAGTTATGTGTTTAGAGTCTCCCTTACACAACATATACTTCCATTTCAGCTTTCAATTTCCCAGATAGTTTTGTCACTTCATGAATTGCAGCTCCGATCTCCTGTACTGATGCACTTGTCTCCTGTGCAATTGCCGCAAGACTTTCAGATTCTCTTTGCACTTCCTGAGTCATTTCATTACCTTCTTCTGAGGCTTTTACAACTTTCATTGAAATGTTTCCCTGACCCTCGATTGCTTTTGTGATGTCACCAATATCTGTTGTTACCTGTGTGGCGTTTTTGATAATTGTGTTAAGAGCATCGAGTGTCTTATTGACACTATTTACACCGTCAATTATCTCATTATTGGACATATTGATAGCGTCTGCAGTTTTCTTGCTGTCCCTTTGCACTGAATTCACAACAGTTTCAATA
>JAUPKV010000428.1 GCA_030837265.1 Methanobacteriota archaeon | reverse complement strand
TATATGACATTAATTTACTGAGTTTCATTACAATTTCAATGCGAGATAATTTATGGAATTATCATCCACGACAATTTCATCACGATAATTTCATCACGATAATTTCATCACGATAATTTTATCCATGATAATTTTTTCCACGATAAATTTGGATTCACTGATCTAAGGACGGTTTAATTAAAAAAGTATTGGATAAAAAGGTATGGATGTAAAAGCTATGAATCGAAAATGAATAAGAAATTTGGCCCATGGGGAGTTTTTAACCATGGGTTTTTAGCCATAGAGGTTTTGCCGTGGAAGTTTAGGCCCGGAAAGAAATTACACTCCGGTATTGTACCTGAGAATTGCAGCAATGCCTCCGAAGGCATTCATGAGCTGGGAACCTTCATCAAAGTCCGTGGATACGAAAATAACCTTTGCATTGCTTTTGTCTGCAAGTGCTGAGAATTCGTCAATGATATCAGTAACATCCGTGACTTCCAGGGTTGAACCGCATTTTGGGCAGTTTCCGGCCGTAGGAGCGGCTTCTCCAGGCTTCCAGCGCCGTGTCCATTTATTTTCGTATCCGCAAACGCTGCACTTTGTGCTTACTCTTTCAGCTCGCAGGTCTTCGGAGAGCAAAAGCATTTCCACAGCATTGATCTCGAGGTTTGCCCGGACCTGGGTCTCTCCATAGGCTACTTTGCCTGAATCGGAAATTAGCTCTTTGAAGAAAGCCTTGACAGCATTCTTCTGTCCCATGAGCTCAAGGTCCTGAAGCTTATCCCCTGCATTATTTAAAAGTTCGGAAAGCCCTGACTCGTCCGTATAGGACGTATCAAAGAGTCCGATAATCTTTTTCAGAAGCTCGTGATGCAGAAACTCTCCGGCATAGAACTCTTCTTTTGTAGGAGATGGCCCACCTATCATGATGCCTTTGAAATCTTTAGGGTCGACGGTAAGGAATATTTCACTTGCAGCATCTCCTATTCTTTTGTAGAAATCATGAATGGCAATGAGCCTGAGCTGCTGGAAACGGTGAGAACTTTGACCTCCTTTCCTCTGTTTTCCCGGAACCGTAGAGGTCATGTGGCGAAAAGCCTGGATTCGTTTTCCGATAAGCAACCCAACGGTAGCTTCCCTTCGGTCCAGAACCAGAAGCCCGAAGGTACTCTTATCTTTGAGCATTTCTTCAAGAGGCTCCAGATGGAAAGCCGAATCGCAGTGGTATTTATATACTGTAATAGGGTCAGGAGGAACGATTACCTCGCTTTCCATTTTTGTCTTGTTTGCTCCAATATCCACAGCCCCTGTGAAATAAACAATCCCGTTTTCAGGGACCTTGTTCAGGTATCTCAACCTGGACAGAAGGGACTCGATTGCTCCCTGAACGTTCGTCTTGGTGAGTTTGGATTTAATGTTAGCAGCTTGTCCATGCTCTTCTTTCAACTGGTTAGTAACGTCGGAAATCTGCTTGTCCGAAGGAATATAAAGTGAGATTAACTCAGTTCCTCTTCCTTTCTCATCCCTGAGACTTTCAAGTTTCTTCTTAAATTCGTACTTCTCGTGTGCGGTTTGTTCAGCCATTTAATAATTTCCCCAATAAAACATAAAATCCTTGTATTTCTGATGAATGTAGTTGTGTATAATTTGAAATTTGTTTATAATTTGAAATGAAAGATCGCTCAAGATTACAGTATTTGGGAGTAATTTGAGATTCTCAATCCAATATCGTAATGAATTAGTCGTTCAGTTGAAATTCGTTTAGTATTTCGGTTGCTGGTCAAGAGTGAACTGAAAATTTCATAAGAAAAAATCAGGCAGCAAATTGTCTCAACCGAAATCGGATTTAAAAGTCGCTTAGAACACGAAAAACCGGAGTAGATACGCATGCCAGAAATAGCGATATTTCCTTAACTCTGGTAAAGCTAGCTCTTGCGCCGTGCGTAACATGTTATGTTTCGCATTCTGCTGATTGTACTAAGTGTGAGACATAATTTTACTCAAGTGTGTCTGATACCCTGAAATTTGATTAATCCCTCTGGGATTATATCCTAAAGGAAACATGAGTTTATATTTGTTTCTATCCCTTCACTTACATTATATATTTTAACTAATATAAAAATTTACCTGTATATCATTAACAGAATTACATCTCAAAAAACTTCAAAAATATCGTAAGTCATGCCCCGACTCATGAGAAAACACTGATTTTTTTTAGTTAAACAGGAAATATTTATTTATCTCGAAGACATGCCAGAAAATTAGTAAGAAATATGCATTTATGATGTAAAAATTATGTCAAAACGCCTGCGTCCAAGGAAATTTACAACAAAAAATCAGGTAGAATTTTCAATGAATCTAAAGGCTTAAAATGTATGAGCGCATATTGAATCTGGTTCATGGATGAAACATTATACTTATATATAAAATTAAAATAATAGTATTAGCGGGTCAAAAAAGGGTTATTGATTTAACGTGATTTCTAAGACCTATTTTGACAAAAGTTTCCCCACGAATTTTTTAAAAAAATTTAAATGTTATGCTTTTAGATAATTTATTAAAATTTATTAGATTTTTACGGAGAAAAACCCAAGATGAGTGATAAACAGGTTTACGATGCTTCGCGCATCCAGGTGCTTGAAGGCCTGGAAGCTGTCCGGAAACGT
>JAUPKV010000427.1 GCA_030837265.1 Methanobacteriota archaeon | reverse complement strand
AGTTCTTGTTTTAATGGACCTTTTTACTCAATCCACCGTAAAAAATTTTCAGTTGTTATGGATCTCAACATATCCACTATTTCCTTTATTGTTGTTTATCGGAATTACGAAAGCAAAGAGACTTCCCTCACCCGGATTGCTCCTGAACCAAACATATCCTCCGTGTAGGTGAACAATCTGCTTAACTAACGAAAGACCGAGCCCCGTCCCCTGTGATTTTCTGGAGGGAAAAAAATCAACCTGACTGAAAGGTTTAAAAAGTTTGTCCTGATCCTCAACTTTAATACCAATTCCAGTATCTTTAACCGTTATTTCAACCATGTCTCCCTTTTTTTTTGCACCAATTTTTACAAAGCTGTTTTCGTAAGAAAACTTTATAGCGTTGTCCACAAGGTTGTACATTATCTGAACAAATTTGTCTTCGTCGGCACAGATACTTACATACTTGCTATCCATATCAATTTCAATTTTAATATTTTTTTTGTCTGCTACAGGAAATAGAACGTTTCGTATCGTATTAAGCATAGTAGCAAGTTCAAAATTTTTGTAACGAATATCTATTTTTCCGGCTTCTATTTTAGAAATATCAAGAATGCTATTGATGAGATTCAGAAGATGCTTTCCGCTTTTGGAAATATTTCCTACAGATCTTAGTTGTTTTTCATTCAATTCCCCGTATGCCTGCTCAAAAAGCATGTCCGAAAAACCTATTATTGAGTTAAGTGGAGTTCTAAGTTCATGACTCATATTTGCAAGAAAACTGCTCTTGGTATGGTTTGCGATTTCAGCAATTTGCTTTTCATGAAGCATCTTCTCTACGATATTCTTTTCCGTAATATCTTTCAGTACTCCTATAGCCCCGTAAGGCTGACCCTCATGGTCCTTAAGGCAGATACCATTATTTTCTATATAAATGCAAGTTCCGTCTTTTTTTCTCAACCTTAATTCTTCCTTAAATCTGCCTCCAGTAATTCTTACATTCTGGAATCTTTCGTCCACCTGATTATTAGTATCTGTGTGATAGATATTTTTGACCCAGAAATCTTTGCCAAAATTCTTGAATTCCTCAAAACTGTATCCTGTAACTTCTTCTAAGGCACCTGCCCAGCTTCCCGTATCTGTTCTTGAATCGTAGTCATATACAACTTGTCCTGTCTGCTCTGTGACAGTCCTGTACCGGTTTTCGTTTTTCAAAAGTTCTTCTTCTACTTTTTTACTTTTAGTTATATCTCTGGCAATAATTGAGATCGCGATCAGTTTTTCGGAGGCATTAAAAACCGGAGAAAGAGTGAGTGAGACATTTATTATCTTACCATCTTTTCTTAACTGTAAAGTCTCATAATTGTGAATTTTATCTCCCTGTTTAATCAGTTCAGTCAATTCTTCGGTTTCTTCCACTAATATGGATGGCTCAAGAATAGATATGGGTACCCCCTCGACTTCTTTAGACGAATACCCATAAACCTGCTCTGCGCCTTTATTCCAACTGGTAATAATACCATCAAGGGACTCGGTCATAATAGCATCGTCTGATGATTCCACAACATTCGCCAGCATCTGAATTTTATCTTCTGATTTTTTACTCTTGGAACTTTCCATCTGTTCCCATCTTCCGTCTCTTTTGATCAAAGCAAATTGGTGGTTGAAAATTATTTTAATTATCTCGATTTTGTTGCAGCTGTCGAGAGAATAAGTGCAGAGAGCCATTATGTGGGAGTTATCAATGATATTGTCCAGGTTTTCCTCATAATCCGCAAATTCTTTCCAATCTTCTTTTTTTAGCCAGAAAGTGTTCCCTGACAATCTCAAACCGTCATAGCCATTAGCCAGAGCCTGATTAAGTTTTTCAACCCATCCGTTTAATATTCCTTCTGAATCGAAAACACTATCTTTAAAATACCAATGAGTATAGGGAAAAATTTCAATTTGCCCTTGCTCCAGATAAACGTCAAAATCAGGAACAATCCTTCTCATAGCTACTTTTGCCTCTTCTGCTTCCGAGGGTTGTGATGTAATCCATATGCAAATCTCATTATTTATCAGCCCAGCTTCGAAATATGGGGCCAAGATGTCCATCAGATCTTCTTTAGTTTGATAGAATTGGCAAAAATGAGTTCCCCATGGCACATTTCCGACAATATCAATCCCAGATTTTCTGAGGTTTTCTCCCATACCACATTCTCCAATTTTAGATGTAAAAGCAAAAATTTCGTTGTCTACATTGTATGCAGTCCTGAAGCTCTATGTTTCTTAATTTAGTCATGGACTTCCATCTTCTTGTTTCCTGAGTTGATCTCTATCTCAGTTGTCGCAATGGCATACACCTCACTAGCTTCATTTACCAATGAGGTAGCGGTCAGCCACACTTCCACGATCCGACCGTCCTTGGCGAGCCGCTGGGCGCGGTAAGGTCCCAGAACCTCAGTGTTCTTGAGCTTCTTCAGCATGGCCAACTCTTCTTCTTTCAAGCTCTGAGGGATAAGGCTACTAATGTTCATCGTAAGTGCTTCGGCTTCACTCCAGCCGTACACCTTCTCAGCTCCCGGATTCCAGGCAGTTATGTGGCCTTCCAGATCTTGCAATATTATAGCATCTCTCGCATCGTGCACCACTGCAGCCAGACGGCGCAGAGCCTTAGCTTCTTTCATAATTTCCTCTGCCCGTTTTATCTCGTGAATATCAGTGAAAGTAATCACAGCCCCCTTGATAACGTTCTCAATGGTGCGATATGGCCGGATGCGCAGCAGGTACCACACGCCTTTATTGGTCTGGACTTCAATATCTTTGGGCATCAGAGTGTCCAGCACCTCCTTTATGTCCTCTACCAGGCGGTCATAACCAAGCAGGTTCGAGACAATATGTCCAACAGGTCGTCCCACATCTATCGGGATCAGATTGATCAGCTTTGTAACTTGAGGAGTGAAGCGCAGGATTCGCAGTTTTTGGTCCACAAAAATAGTGC
>JAUPKV010000426.1 GCA_030837265.1 Methanobacteriota archaeon | reverse complement strand
CGGAAACGCAACTCGCCTTTGGCCACTCACCAAAGGAACACCAAAGGCGCAGCTACCAATAGCTGGCAAACCCATATTGAACCATATCATCGAGAAGCTACAGGCAATTCAGCCACATCTATCTCCTATTATTGTTTCTACCAACATGCTTTTTCAGCCCCAATTTGAAAGCTGGCTGTCAATGTCAGGCTACCGAGACATTATGCTAATTCCCGATTATGCGTCAAACGAAACAGAGAAGCCAGGCGCAATAAAAGCCATGGCAAACATAATGTCACTCCTACCACAGGATGATGTACTAGTTATTGCCGGCGATGGCATGTTTAATGATGATCTGACTGGATTTGTGGCTGCATTCATGGATAAAAAGGAATCGTTTGTCGCAGTTTATGAGGTAAAAACCCTCGAAGACGCAAAGCGGTGTGCAACCATCAAAACTGGTACGGGTGGCAGGATTCTGGAGTTCATTGAAAAACCAGTTGAACCTAAAACAAAGAAGGTTTGCGGAGCAGTATACCTCTTCAAAAAAGGGATAACTCAACAGTTAAGCGAGTATATAGCCTCTAAAATGTCTGCTGATCAACCCGGTAGTTTTATTCAATGGCTTCATACTCAACAGCCAGTTTATGGTTACAACCTAAAAGACGCCTTACAGGACATTGGGACATATGACGCCTACAGAGCATGCGACGAATACTTCAGCAAACATGGTTTAATATATGAAGCTCAAAGGTAAAGTTGCATTGATTACAGGCGGCGGCAGAGGTATAGGCCAAGCTATTGCTTTAACTTTTGCCCGCGAAGGCGCTAGTGTTGCATTGGCTTCTAGAACTCCTTCTGAACTAGCGGAGACAGTATCCAAAGTAAAAGAGTTAGGCGGAGATGCAGTCTCTGCTAAAGCGGACGTTTCCCAAATAAACGACGTCAACCGGCTAATAGCATATGTTATCGAGAAGTATTCTCAAATAGATATACTCGTTAACTGCGCTGGCATATTTGGTCCCATCGGTCCCTTAGTAAAAAACGACCCTGCAAAATGGATAGAAACAATCAACATTAACCTTATTGGTACGGTACTATGTTGTCGAGCCGTCTTGCCTTATATGATGGCACAGAAATCTGGCAAAATGATTAACCTATCCGGTGGTGGTGCTGCTAGTCCGCATCCTAATTTTTCGGCGTATGGTACATCAAAGGCGGCGATTGTTCGCTTTACCGAAACATTAAGTCAGGAGCTCAAAGAGTTTAACATACAAGTCAATGCTATTGCTCCCGGTGGCATTGCAACTCGTCTTCAAGACGAAGTTATAGCTGCTGGCGATCTGGCTGGTAAAGAGGCACTTGCTTATGCCAAAAAAATTAAGTCTTCTGGAGGTACTTCACTTGATAAGCCAGCCGAATTAGCTTTGTTCTTGGCTTCCAATGAATCATGTGGTTTAACTGGGAAATTTATTAGCGCAGTCTGGGACGACTGGCAGAAATTTGGTGGACATATCCCTGAGATTTCCTCTTCCGACCTCTATACCCTCAGGCGTATAACCGTAGTTCATAGTAGCTTAAGTGACAAAACATGTTTAGAAAAATAAAAACAAGGAGTTGCAATAATTGAAAGCAATAGTAACAGGCGGTGCGGGTTTTATAGGTAGCCATCTAGTGGATCGCCTTATACAGGACGGCTACTCAGTCACCATAATCGATAATATGTCCTGTGGTCACATGGAAAATCTAGCTTCACACTTAGGTGATTCACGACTAGTAATTCACAAGGTTGACATTAAAGACGCCGAAACTCTCAATAAAATTTTCGCTGGCCATGATTTGGTCTTTCATTTAGCCGCTCAAGCTAATATTCGAAAAAGTCTCCTCGATCACAGATCTGACTTAGACAACAATATAGTTGGAACATTGAACGTTCTTGATGCCATGAACACTAATGGTATCAAAGACTTGATTTTTGCCTCAACATCAGCTGTCTATGGTGAAGCCACACTAAAACCAACAACTGAAGAGTATTTTCCTTACCAAACATCATTATATGGAGCATCGAAACTTGCCTGTGAAGCCTTTGCAGAAGCTTATACTGAGTTTGCTCCTTTGAAATTTTGGGCTTTTAGGTTCGCTAATGTCATTGGAGAACGATGTCGTAGAGGCGTTATCTGGGACTTTACCCACAAACTTCGAGAAAATAACTCTGAATTAGAAATTCTTGGAGATGGATTGCAAAGCAAAGAGTACCTACATGTAAGTGATTGTGTGCAGGGAATAATGCTTGGTTATACAAAAGCAAAAAAGAAAGTGAATATCTTCAATTTGGGCTTAGACGAGCAAACACTCGTTAAAAAAGTCGCAGACTTAGTTATTAGTGAAGCTGGATTGAACAATAACGCTGTAAAACGGAAATACTCTGGCGGTTCCAAAGGTTGGATTGGTGATAATCCCCAGGTTGTGCTTTCAATCGAAAAAATTAAAGCACTTGGGTGGAGACAACGCATATCCTCTGAAGAAGCTATAAAACAGACCGCCAGTTGGACCATAAAATCGTTGAGCAAAGACAAACCGCTAACTGCTAACATTCCAGTTAGATACTGACGGTTTTTTTGATCGTTTTTCCTCAAAGGTTATGGAAAATAGTGAGCGACTCAATCGTAGCATCGATTCCTAGCTTTTTTATAAAACCCCGAATATTCGAATTGGGTTATTCTATTTTAGGTCGATCAAGTAGTCAAATATCAGTTTTTATGAGAATTATCAAAAAAGGAAATATTGTGTTCGATGTAGGCGCAAACATGGGCTCATTTACAATTTTATTTTCTCATCTGGTAGGTTCACAAGGAAAGGTTCACGTATTCGAGCCCGTACCCCCAACATTTGAAAAGCTCGCTAAAAACATTGCACGAGCTCATAAAAGTGATCGTGTTGTTCTTAACAGGTGCGCAATAAGCGACCACTCGGGAACTACTTCAATTCGTTTACCTGCAAGTGACCATACTGAAGCTTCGTTAAAAGAACATACTATGGCTTCATGGGCATTAAAAACGGTTGTTAGTTACGATTGTGAACTTGAAACACTCGATAGATACGTTTCACTTCGTAATATATCAAAAGTCGATTTTGTTAAAATTGATGTAGAAGGAGCAGAAATGCTAGTGCTGATAGGTATGCAAACTATTCTTAAAGGATCGACTCCACCAATACTCATGCTTGAGATTTTTGTTCCATGGATAAGGGATTTTGGTTTTACAGTTGACGATATTTTCTCATTTTTAGATAATGCTGGATATCAAATTTATTTTATTGGTGCAAACAAACTCACCATCTGTCGAGATTCGACCGATATTCAAAAATTACCTAGATTTCCCGACTTAGTTGATTTCTTATGTGTACCTCACAACCATAACGACAAACTCCTGCTTTTACAAGAGCTCCTTCAATAAACTACTCGAAAAGAAATCAAAATGGTCGAATTTACAAAAATCAGCGTAATCGGCACTTGGCACTTAGGCTCAGTTTACTCAGCATGTCTAGCAGAACTAGGTTACCATGTGGTAGGCGTAGACAAAGATGAGCAGAGAATTCGAAACTTAAACAAAGGCTTAGCTCCAATATTCGAGCCTGGGCTAAATCAACTTATTGCAAAGAATATTGGTGCTGGTAAACTTGAATATAGTACTGATTTGCAATTTGCTGTTAGGGATACCTACTTTATTTTTATCACATATGATACGGCTGTAGACGATAACGATGATATCGATTTAACGGAGCTTTATAAAACTATTAACTCATTAGCGCCTATTCTTGAAAATGGCTCGATTCTTATTGTTAGCAGTCAAGTTCCTGTAGGTACTTGTGACGCATTTGAAAAAATTATAAGCGATCAAAATCCCCAGTTAGATTTCGATATTGCATATGTTCCCGAAAACTTACGGCTAGGTCAAGCGATTTCTCGGTTCATGAATGCAGAACGAATTGTTATAGGCGCGAATAGAACACTAACACTGAATGCTGTTGAAGAATTATTTCACAACATTGGAACTATTAAGGTCAAAATGGACCTAAAATCAGCTGAAATGACTAAACATGCTCTGAATGCTTTTTTAGCTACCTCAATTAGTTTTATAAATGAAATTGCTAATATTTCGGACCAATTGGGCGTAGACGCACTAAAAGTTGCGGAAGCAATAAAACTAGATAGTCGAATAGGTCCTAATGCAATGCTAAAACCTGGATTAGGCTTTTCGGGGGGAACCTTGGCCAGAGATGTTAAGGTGTTGAATAAGCTTGGGATTGGCAATAGCTATTCTACCGAATTATTGAATGCAGTCCTAAGGGTCAATCAACAACAAAATCAGATAGTAATTAAAAAATTGGAAGGAATTTACGGTTCAATAAGTAACATAACAGTAAGTGTTTTCGGGCTTACTTACAAAGCTGGTACTAGCACACTAAGGCGTTCTGTATCGCTTGAAATTATACATACATTATCAGTTAAGGGCGCAAAAATAAAGGCATATGATCCTCATGCTGACCCAAAAGAAATTAAGAATACCCAACTTTTTGATATGTTCGATTCACCTCTATCGGCAGCAGAGAATAGTGACGCTTTGATTTTTATTACCGAGTGGCCCGAATTTAGAAAACTCGATTTTTCCTACATTAAATCTACGATGAAACACCCAGTAGTAATAGATGCCCAAAATATGTTAGATGGTGAATTCTTAACTCAGATGGGTTTTGTTTATTGTGGCATTGGAAGAGGGAATAAAATGACTAAACTAACTGTGAATTCAGAGGTCAAATAATAGTGCGAATTGGTTTAATCGGTGCGGGTCTTCAAGGCAGACGAAGAGCTCCAACGATCCAAAATTCGAAAGAAACAAAACTCGTCGTAATAAGTTCCGACTATACCGAATTGGCTCAATCTGTTGCTCTTGCTAAGAATTTCGGATGTGAATCAACAGTTGGCTGGGAACAAGTAGTTACTCGTACCGACATAGATGCAATTGTTATCTGTACTCCGCCGCATCTTCATGCTAAAATCGGCATTGCTGCTATGAACTCTGGAAAGCATGTTCTATGTGAAAAACCCCTTGCCATCACCATTGAAGAGGCAGAAGCAATGGTAAAGGCTGCTAGAACAAATAACGTCAAGCTAAAATGTGGTTTTAATCACCGTTTTCATCCAGCGATTACAAAGGCTAAGCAACTACTTGATGACGGTCAAATTGGGGAGGTAAATTTTGTTCGTTGTAGATACGGAATTGGAGGCCGTCCTGGTTGCGAGAAAGAATGGCGTGCAAACCCAGAGTTAGCCGGTGGTGGCGAATTAATGGATCAAGGCACGCACGCTATCGACCTCTCAAGATGGTTCATGGGTGAATTTAACGAAGTTTTCGCTTTTGTGGCAAATTACCTTCCTCAAATGAAATTAGTGGAAGACAATGGTTTTATTCTTCTGCGGACGCAAACCGGTAAAATCGCATCTATTCATGCGAGCCTAACGCAATGGCGGAACTTGTTTTCCTTCGAGGTATTCGGATCGGAAGGTTATGCTATTGTTGAGGGCTTAGGTGGCAGTTATGGAAATGAGCGTTTAATTTTTGCGAAAAAAGATTTCTTA
>JAUPKV010000425.1 GCA_030837265.1 Methanobacteriota archaeon | reverse complement strand
GGAGGCTCACCGGAAATAGAACTGGCCCTCAGGCTCAAGGAATACTCAGCAACCCTTAAAGGCAGAGAACAACTTGCTGTAATGAAGTTCGCCGAGTCCCTGGAAGTTATCCCGCAGACCCTTGCGGAAAATGCAGGGCTTGACCCGATTGACGTGCTTGTGGAAATGCGCTCCCAGCATGAGAAGGGTAACAAGCGGGCAGGGCTTAATGTCTACACAGGTAAAGTCGAGGACATGTTCGAGAATAACGTGCTTGAACCTCTCAGGATTAAGACCCAGGCTATCAACGCAGCCACAGAAGTTGCAATCATGATTCTCAGGATCGATGATGTAATCGCCTCATCCAGCAGTGGGAGAGCAGGTCCAGGTCCAGGTATGGAAGGCGAAATGCCGGAAGATATGTGAATAAATTTAGAAGCATAAATCCAGGGTTCTCGGAGAGTATTTCGATTTTCCAGAACCTTTCTTTTTTCGGTCATCCACCACTATATCGATGACGTTTTCAGGATGAGTTTCCGGTGTAATTAATGCTTGCTTTTTCACGAGCTGAAGCAGTTTGCTCTAAATTCACTGAAGTGTGGACTAAATAAAACCAATAGACGGCAATAAGAGCCTATCCAAAAAGTCGATAAAGTTTTTAAAGATACAGTAAGTCATGGTACTTTCCGTGATGAAAGGGGACTGTTTAAACTTAAGGAGTTTAAATATGAATTTATTCTAAAACATGATCCGTTTAACAGATTGGCATAACAGATTAACGAGTTAGAAACAGAGTAATGATAATATCCTTTATGTAGAGTATTAGCTCAACTAGATACAAAAGAATTGTAAGAAATATGGGCTAGAAGCCTCTTAAGAATCAGGAGGGGAAAAGATATGATTAATGAGCAAGATATCCAAGAAATGTATCAAACCAACCGTAAAGCCATAATGAGCGCAGTGAAAAAACTTTCAACTGGAAAACATATCGAAGTTGGATTCTTCGAAAGCGGAAAAGTTCTCATAACTGACCAAATGGATCAACATTCATGTGCCGGCTGGAAACAATCTATTATAAGTGTTTTATATCTACAAGACCGATTTTTTACATATGAAAAGCAAGATGAAAAGTTCGACTATGCTCTTGTAAATTGGGACTCTCTTAATTTTGCGGAAGATATGGAAAAGGCTTAAGCACCAACCCTTTTTTAAGAGTTATTGAATCTTTTATTTTTGAAGAATAAAATTTTAAGAAAACATATTTAGCGCCAGGCTATATATTTCAAACATTCCGATTAACAAACTACTTTCATTCGCTCATATTTTTTTAGGTTCACCTTAACATTGTATTAAATCGACGGTAAGGCTGTCCAGCTGTCGGACTTATATCCGTGCTCGAAACACGAAGGCTGGTATTGCGAATTTCCTGAGAATTAAGGTAAGCTCTTGGTGGCTTCCTACAAGCTATTAGCGCTGTTGTATGGCTTGGAATGGTAAATTTAAGAAAATAAATGATAATATTGACATATTCAATGAACTCTTTTTTCAACCAAATTTTTCATAAAAAATAATTAAAACCTAATCAATCATAAAGTAATTAAATAGTCACGAAGTTAAAATTAATCACTAATCAAATCTCTAAACTAAAACCAATTTATGACTTATATTCGGAGAAAATTCATTTATGAAAATTAAGGGAATAGCTAGTGATACTCTCAATTTTATACTCGAAACCTGCAAGTCCACGGCTCCTGAGGAGTTTGCCGGCCTTTTGCATGAAAATGATGGTATCATTACGGAAGTTCTTATACTGCCGGGTACCGAATCAAGTGAACAAAACGCAGTCATAAAGCTTTTTATGATGCCAAACGTCAAAGCTGTAGGCTCGATTCACAGTCACCCAGGACCAAATCGCGAACCTTCACAAGCTGACCTGCACCTGTTTTCAAAAACAGGAAATTGCCATATAATAGTGGGCTATCCTTATGATAGACAGAGCTGGACTTGTTATGACTCGGAAGGAAATGTCAGAGAAATCCAGGTGATTGATGAGAAATTTGAAGACTTTGAAGGAGCTAATCTTGATGGGGCTGATTTTGAAGGCGCTAACCTCGAAGGAGCTGATTTTAAAAAGGCTAATCTTGAAGAAGCTGACCTTAAAGAAACTGACCTTGTTGGAGCTAATTTTGAAGGAACTGATCTTATAGGGGCTAATCTCACAAGAGCTGACCTTAAAGGAGTTAACCTTAAAAGAGCTAACCTTAGATCAGCTAACCTTAAAGAAGCAGACCTTAAAGGAGCTGACTTTGAAGAGGCTAACCTTAAGGGAGCGCTTAATTTATCAATTGAACAACTATCTGAAGCAAAAACGCTTTACAATGCAAAGTTAGACAACGAGCTTCTCATACCACTAAAAGAAAAATATCCTACTCTATTTAAAAAACCAGAAAAGTAGTTACTGCAATTGTATTGAAAGACAAAATTAAATAAATTTGCGATTCTCTTCAAATTGAGTTTCGACTTGCAAAATTGTAGAATCATTTGAAATTTAAGACAAGTATTTGAAATTTAAGACAAGTTGCAAGATTTATGATATTCTATTTATAGATAGCCTTAAATTAAATCACTTTCACATACCCTCCCTTAGTTTTATATCCTGTGTAGTTGTACATTTAGATGTCTCTCTAAAATAACAAAACCAAGAGACTTGAGGTAGAATAAATGAACCAAACAGCAGAGCTTATTAGAGATCGATTTTTAAAGCTTGGCATCGATGTGCCTCTGGAAGACATCAAAAGCAGACTCGACGAAATGATTATTAAATATAAGGTACCTTCAAGCGAAGCCCAGCGCAGCGTGACCAATTATTTTTTGAAGAAATATTCTATTCCTAAAAATGAATTTTATACCCGGCAAGCTGAACCCCAACTTAACAAGATTGTAGATCTCTCGGAAAACGGGAAGTGGGCCAATCTTAAAGCAAAGGTTATCCAGCTCTGGGAAAACACTCACGATTCTATATCTCAGGTAGGGCTTCTTGGAGATGAAACTGGTATTATTAAGTTTACGTCGTGGAAAAATGCCGAATTACCTAATCTTGATCAAGGAGAAAGCTATCTACTAAAAAGTGTTGTCATTGGTGAGTTCAACGGAAGGTTTCAGGTTCAACTCAACAAGAATAGTTCAATTGAAAGGCTAGCTGAAGACATACACGTTGGAACTGGAGATTTTACGCCTGCTATAAGAGAGTCTGAACTTAGAAACATTAACGATCTTGTCAATGGTCAATGGGTTTCAATTAAAGGAAAAGTGGTTCAACTCTGGGAAAACACCCATGAAACAATAGAGCAGACCGGCCTAATTGGAGATCCTACAGGTGTTGTTAAATTCACTAATTGGGCAAGTGCCGATCTTCCCGATATGGAAGAAGGCAAAAGCTACATGTTGAGAAATGTAGTTGTCAACGAGTATGGTGGAAAAGTCCAGATTCAACTTAACCGATCAAGCTCTTTTGAAGAACTTGATGAAGATGTCGAAGTTGGAACATCTACTGTCACGTATCCCGGGGCAATGGTAGATATACAGACAGGATCAGGCCTTATAAAGCGCTGTCCTGAATGCAAGAGAGCCCTCTTGAAGGGCGCATGCGCAGAGCACGGGAAAGTAAAAGGAGAATATGATCTCAGGATAAAAGCTGTCCTTGACTCTGGAACTACCACTCAGGATATACTCATCAATCGGGAACTCACCGAAAAACTCGTCGGGCTTTCACTTGAAAGTGCAATTGCAATGGCTGCAGATGCCCTTGACCCCGGAGTTGTGCTGGATAAATTAAAACACGAATTGGTAGGCAGATACTACACTGTCAGCGGGCACAAACTTGATCGCTACATACTTGCAGAATCGATTACTCCAATTACCTCTCTTGATAGCAGACTTCTCGAGGAAGTGCTTACCGAACTGGAAATTATTGACGATCCAGAGGTGAAGTAAATGGCTGCAAGCTTTTACAGGGAAGTGGCTCGTAGAGTCTTTGCTCAGGAACTAAGAGATTCGGACTTGGCCACTAAGGATGAAAGTGACCAATATGCTCCTCAGTATATCCTTACTCCTACTGGAGCTAAAGTAAACCGTATCTTCTTGGTTGGCACACTTATAGAAAAAGAAGATATTGGCACCGATTCTGAATATTGGAGGGGAAGGGTTTCAGATCCCACAGGAACTTTCACAATCTATGCAGGACAGTACCACCCCGAAGCAGCTCAGTTCCTTTCTAACTGCGAACTGCCAATTTTTGTATCTGTAGTGGGTAAGACCAGCACCTATACAACTGATGATGGAAATGTCCTGACCTCTATTCGTCCAGAATCCATTGAAGAGGTGGACGAAGCAACTCGAGACCTTTGGATATTGGATACTGCAAAGCAAACTCTTGAGAGAATAATGGAAATTAAAGCAGAGAAAGATCCGAACTCAATACTTGCAAAAGAACATTATTCTACTGATATGGACCACTATCGTTCAATGGTTAAGAATGCTCTCAAGTCAATCTAAAAAACAAAAATCATATGTAGCCAATAAAGGCTACATCATTTTTTCTATAATAACATCACAATTTATCTTTATTCATTTTCCGTTTATAAAAAATTATTCAATAGTCTCTATTTTCTCTTTCTTGACAAAGGGCTTGCTGATTTTCTCAGGCATCCAGCTTGGCTTATTCTCGGGAGCTTTCACAGTTTGTTTCCATGCTTTGAAAATGTGTACTTTC
>JAUPKV010000424.1 GCA_030837265.1 Methanobacteriota archaeon | reverse complement strand
TATCTTTTTTTATATTTTACTTACAGTTTTATATATTAAGCTAATTATCGACTCTGGTCCAAAATCTGGTGATTTTTGCATTTTTTGATTGAAAATCAGAATTCGTAAGAAGAATTCAATCGCCAATCAAAATTAACATTCGACATCAACAGACGTCAAACAAGAAGCAAAATCACATGGATTGTAATAAATTACAAAATCGAGTGATTTTGAATTATACGTTCATCACTGGATTTTGGTACTGAGACCGATAAAACACTCTTCGAATAAAGAACTGACCCATTTAGAAGATGAAGAAACATGCTCCAAATTTAAGAACAGTCCACCTGGTTCAAGTAATTCAAAAATTTCAGAGTAAAGCTCCTTCTTTCTATCATCACTTTGATGATGGATTGAAAAGCCCGAAGCAATAACACTAAATGGCGCTTTAGTTTTTACTTTTTCAATCCATCGACTGTCACCATAATCCAAAAGAAGAAATTCTAATTTATCGGTGTAATTGGCAAGTTTCTCTTTAGCTGCCTGGAGCATTGGTTCAGAAATATCTAACAACACACCTGAAGCATAAGGATACTGTTGTAAAATGGATGCTGTCAAAATTCCATCCCCACAACCGAGGTCAAGTATTCTTTCTATTTTTATATCACACCCGGCAATAACTCTTATCATAATTTCTATCTGCTCCTTAGCTAATGGAAATGCTCCGCGCATACCATTAAGATATCTCTCTGCAACTTCCTTTGACTTCCACACTTCGTAATTACTAACAGACAATTACAAATTCTCCTCTGAATTTTTTATCTCTTGGAACAATATAATTTAAACATCATTTGAATTTTAGTTTTCCTTAGGGTTTTCAATAATTATCCACTTATACATAAACAAAATGGTTCAGTTGAAAAAACTATGAGGTAGGAGCATATAGGCGGAAGATTAGGTCTTAAGGAAGTCCGGAAGCTGGAAGATGGGAGCTTGATTAAGCAATTCCTCAACTTCGCCATCATAACCTCATTATAAACCCGATTTTTTTACCTTTTTCAAACCCTGCCTGTTCATAGAATCGCAAAACACTTTCTTCTTTCCTTCCGGTTAATAACATAACCTTGTAACAGTTTTTTTGCCTTGCAGTCTCCACAGCTTTATGCAGTATTGCTGTCCCATACCCTCTCTTTCTGTAGTCCGGGTGGGTAACTACGTTTTCTATAAATCCGAACGGCCTTCCACTTCGTGTCAGGTTTTTTATCACCATCAATGTACAGGATGAGGCTATAAGTCCGTCTTCCTCTACGACAAAGTAATATCGGCCCGGCTCATTGAAGACTTCTTTCCATAATTCTTTAATATACTCCGTCCCTTTCATATCAGGGTCGTCAGGATTTAAGTATTTATACAAATCAAGTAAGCCGCTCAGTTCTTCAAACTTTATCAATCGTACATTGTTGTTTATGTTATCAGCTTCCCTTTTGTTACCCGGTGGTTTCGCCATTTTTCACATAAAATTTTTCACATAAAATGTGTCTCATCTTATGCTGACTGATTCAAACATTCTCTTGAAATACTCTTACTAGACGAAAGTATTTACGGTTTATCTGCCCTGAATTTCTTACTGTTCCATTAACCTTTTATGCGTGAATTCAGTTCAAGTAGTCTATGATCATATCCCAGGGCAAAACAAAAATCATAAAACCTGGCCCCAGGAAAGACACGGTTCTGCTGGAGACTCAGGACGTGCTCACCGGAGGCGACGCTGCTAAGCGTGAAATAATCGAAGGTATAGGCATTAATAAGACTACGCAGGCAGCCAATGTTTTTTCGTTATTAAACAAAAAGGGACTCCCGACCGCTTTTATCGAGAGAAGCACGCCTAGCACACTGTTATGTCACCAGTGTGAAATGCTTCCTCTTGAATTAGTGGTACGCCGCTATGCGTGGGGTTCCTATTTACAGCGCCACCCTGAGTATAAAATGCAAGACGGCACACCTTATAGGTTCGAAGAGCCTTTCTGGGAAATATTCCATAAATGGTCCGTTGTGAGCTCACCCAATACCGATAAACCTTGCCAGGTTGAAGAAGAAGCTGCAAGGAAGGAGTTCTTGCACAATGGCATCTGGAAGGACGGAGTTTATACTGACCCTTATATCCGGATTGATAAGGAAAAGTGGCTACTTTACCCCTCAAAGAAAGAACTTTCCAAATCAAAGCCTCTAATGTCGATCGAGCCCGTATGCAATCAGGAAGAGCTTAATTACCTGGTGAATTCAATTATGCTGCCCACATTCCGGATTCTTGAGGAAGCCTGGCACAGGATCGTAACCGAGTGGGGCCCAACGGAGCTTGTAGATTTAAAAATCGAGGTTGGTAGGCGACTTGACAATAACAAGCTTGTCATAGCCGATGTCATAGATAATGACAGCTGGCGCATCTGGCCAGGGGGCGATCCCAAAAAACAGCTTGATAAGCAGTGTTTCAGGGACGATAACCCACTGTACCAGGTCGCAGAAAATTATAAAATCGTAACAGATTTGACTGAAAGCCCTGAGTTTCAGTCTTGATCTTTGAAATATCTCCTATTAGTTCATTTTAAATTTTATTTTTTTCCTAATAATTTTTATTTTTTTCCTATTTTTTATTTTACAACGCTACCAATTACACTCTCGAGAATTTGCAGACCTTCCTCTAACTCTTCCTTCTTGATATTTAGAGCCGGAAATATCCTTATTCCATTTTCTTGTGTCTGAGTAACGAACAGTCCTCGCACCAGGCATTCATCTTTGATATGTTTAGCTGTATCTGCGCTTTGGAATTCAATCATCAAAAGCAGACCCTTTCCCCTAATTTCGGCAATTGAGCTGTCGTAGGTTTTCTGCCAGATGTTTAATCGTTCCATTGCAAAACCGCCCAGCTCCTCGACATTTCTTGAAATATTGTTTTCTATAAGGTACTTTATCACTGCATAAGCAACGGCACAGCCAAGCGGATTGCCACAATATGTTCCGCCGTGATCTCCCAGATCAAGTTTCTTTGCAACTGCCTCAGACATGGCAAAAGCACCAAACGGAAACCCGCCTGCAATTCCCTTTGCCATGGTCAGAAAGTCGGCTTTTATGCCGCTTGAGCCAGTAATAAAAGCAGGGCCTGTCCTGAAAAAGCCGGTCTGGATCTCATCCATGATCAACAGGCTGCCGTTCTGCTTGCAAAGGGAATCTACCTCTTTCAAATAAGCATCGGATGGCATACGAACTCCGCCTTCCCCCTGAATCGGCTCGAGAATAACTGCTGCAACGTTCTTGTCTAGAGAACTTTCCAGAGCCTTTGAATCATTATAGGGGACAAACCGATAATTGGGCATCAGAGGACTGTACCTGTCCCTATGCTTCGTCTGCCCCGTAGCCGAGGTTGTACTGATCGTACGTCCATGGAAGCTTTGATATGTAGAAATTACATCAGGTCTGCTTGTTACTTTTCGGGCTAATTTGATGGCAGCATCGTTTGCTTCAGCACCGCTGCTCGCAAAAAAAACTCTTGTTAGATTAGGAGGCAGAATTTCTGCTAGCAAGGACAGCAGACGAGCACGCACGGGCGAATATGTCAGTCCCGAATTAGGATTTTGGATTATTTTTCTCCCCTGGTCAATCAGAGCATTAGTTATAACCGGATTCGCATGCCCTATACATGTTACACCCCAACCGGAGGTGAAATCCAGATACTTATTCCCTTCTTCATCCCAAACATAAATTCCCTCTCCTTTTTCGACAGACACTTTCTGCTTTACGAAAAAAGGAGCAAGATACCTATCTTCGATGTCGAATGTTTCCTTGCTTGTCATTGAAAATCATTTCCTAATAATGGCAAATGAATGTAAAGTGATTATCTTTGCCAAATTTTTGAATGCTTACTACATTACCATAACATTGAAGCTGATACTCTTTATCAATCTTTTGATAAAATAATATAACACATGAAGAAATAAATAGTCGAAAATGCTAGAAAAGAAGTAAAGGTGGAAAAAAAGAAGAACCAAAATTTGAATGGCTCATAGGAATAGTATTTTTGTTTTTACCTTTTAACCTCTGTTCAAAGCTTTAGCTTATGTCTATAAGCTTCCCAGAAGGCTTCGTATTTTTTAAAAAGTTCGTTTTTCTTGGGATCATCATCTGAAATGAAGTCGAACAACTCATTGATTCGGGTATCGATGCTTTTTATTTCATCTTGAATCACTAAAGCCCGGTTGGTTAACAGATCCATTTCACACTTTCCGGCTTCACCGCTGCTGAACCGTGCATGGTGAGCTTCGATCTCTGTATTTAAAATCTCCAGCTGTAACATCCGCTTTTCAACCTCTTCAAGCTGGTTCTGTTCAGGTTGTTCTATGTCCCGGTCGCACCAATCTTCCAGTGACTGCCCTATTTTTTCTTTACTCATAAAATCATTTGCTACAAACTCACGCCAGACCAGGCTTTTCATTGCTTCCTCATAGCAATCAAGTTCTTCGGTGTCGACATCCTCTCCATTGTCTATCCTATAATCAACTTCAAATTTCAATACTTCAATTATATCTTTCAAACTATCGATTGCCCTTCTAGTTCGTATGACTTCTGCTTCGAAGTCTTTGTTGATATAACAAAGTGATGACATGTTACCTACTAATATATTATTCAATGTTGTACTTATTTTTTACGTAAAACATTAACAATTAAAAACAAAGTCCGAATGATAATTTAAAATAGAGAAAATTCTGATTTAATATCTGTTTTTCAAGCATCCTACATTTTCATATATTCTTGTTAAAAAAAACTTTACAGAACCTGTGATGATCCAGATGTCAGTTTCAGAACTTATGAATCCAATAAACAAAGAAAAGCACTTTTCGGCCTTCCAGATGGTATTGAATCGGGAGAAGGAAGAATCCCTTATCTGCCGGAGTAATTCATGATGCTTGGACAGGAAGACTTTAAACCAGTTACTCTTGACGACCGCGCATTTTTCGAGCGCCATTATGCACTCTATCCGCAAATCCATAGCAGCAATACATTTACCAATATGGTTTGCTGGAACCATTTTTCGCATTTTCGATATGCTTACGTAAATGGCTGTGTGGTTATTGCGAGTACCGTCGGAGGAATTACACAGTACCGTCCTCCTATTGGGCCGCGTGACCCGGTACTTATGCGTGAATTTTTAGAGTTGGCTCTGGATGAAAGCGACGAAACTACTATTATGCTTATTGATTCGGACACAGCACAGTGGATGCGGAAGATCGATCCTGGTCTTATGCTGGTGCCTGATCGGGACCACTTTGATTACATCTACAATGCTGCCGATCTTGCAGAACTTCCTGGGAAGCATTATCTCAAGATTCGTAGTCAGATCCATAAATTTCGGAAAAACTACAGGCACACGGTCGAGCCGATAACTCTCGAAAACCGGGAAGAACTGATTGATTTTCTGGAGAAATGGTGCAAATTGAAAGGATGTGCCAGCGATTCCTTCCTTGCCCACGAAATCGAAGCAACCTCCTATGCAATTGAGCATTTATCCGAGCTTTCCTTGCGAGGCTTACTGATCAGAGTAGATTCGGAGGTAGAGGCGATTTCCCTCTTTGAACGCCTCAACGCGGATACCGCAGTCATTCATTTCGAGAAAGGAATGACGGAATACGAAGGAATATACAAGGCTATCAACGAGGAAACTGCAAAGGTTCTTACTGGCGAGGTGAAGTATATCAATCGAGAGAGCGACCTGGGCGTAGAAGGTCTACGGGAAGCTAAGATGCGATATCATCCGGATCATATGGTTGAGGTTTATTCGCTTAAAAGATGAGCCCTTTTGAGACACCAAAATGTAAAAAATGAAGGTCACTTAACTCCGATTTCCACAGGTTTCATGACCCTCGTGCTCCATGACAAAAAAAATTATTTGCTCTATTCACTCTATTTATAATACGGTTTTATTTGGAACAAAATATAAAAACCAATAAGAGCTGAAATTAATCCTGATATAATACTTAAGGTAATCAGAGAGCCGATAAGATATACTATCTCACTCCAGAAAAGCATATTCCATCCACTTATTTTGCGATCTTTCATGCCAAAATATGCCATAAGGAGTAATACGGATGAGGCAAGCCAGAATATTGCAGAAATAATTCCTGCGCCATAACCACTCGTACCGGTTACTACCGCTACAGGTGCAAGGACTGTCAATGTTGCAATCCCCGCTAGAGATAATAAAATGCCAACGATTCCAAAAATAAGTGCAATGACTGGCATGTATTTTGCCAGAGTTTCTCTGGCATTTGTTGGTAGGGCAGGAGCTTGTGAAAACCATTGGTCCATGGTTTTCACTATGCTATTAGATGTTTGATCCACTATAATTATCACTTCCTTATTTTTAATATTTATTTTAATTATTCTTTTAATATTTATTTATATATTCTTTTATTTAATCTTTTGGTAGTTGAATTTCCTCTCCCAATAATGAGTTTAATCTTTTAAAGAATATTTAACATTTTTGAAAAATAATAAAGCACAAATTGAAAGGAAAGCGCGAAAGAAGGGATGGAGAGCAAATTTTAAACGAAATTAGGCACACTACCACTCGTGTTTTATGTGTACTTGGTTATTTAATTTCAATGCAACCTTTTATTAATATATTTTTATCACTCTAAAATAAAATTTATATAGTAATAGCTCATATTGAAATTTGTACCCAGATCAATTATCGCCAGGTTTCCAAGTACCTGTCTCTGGTATAAGATGAGCGGTCTTTTCTCATATTCTACTCATCGCTTTTCAAATCTTGTCCTTGGAAAAATATCGTTTTGGCTCGGTTATTCAGCAATCAAATGCTTCAAAGAAAAAAGGAGGATTTCTATGCAAAATACTATTAGTAAAACGATATGTATTTTAATATTAGCTTTTCTTGCTATGTCAGTGACAGGAGCAGCTGCAACATGTACTCCATGTAAAGCAAAGGCTGATTCATTTGTTTTCAACCTGTCTATGAACCATGGTAACGTACTCTCTAACGACATTGGAAGCAGAATCAATGTCATCTGTATGTCTAAATGTAAAAATGGCGGTAAGGTTAGTATGACTTATAACAGTGGTGATTTCGTTTATGCTCCACCGAAAGGCTCCACTGGAATTATACATGACAGTTTTACATACACAATAGCAAACAGATGTAGTCAAAAAAGCACTGCAAAGGTTTCTCTAACTTATAATAATTCTACAGGTTCTAACAAACCTCCGGGAAATGCTGGCACTGCAAATGGTTATACCCCTGCTTACGGTGCAATGATGCAAATGATTTCATGCGCAGAAAACGACATGACAGATATTGATTGGGGATATTGCCAGATTAACCCCGATGGTCATGGCGTAACTGCAGGTTTAGGATTTTGTAGTGGAACATATGACCTAAATCAAATGGTTCATATTTATCAGACTCTAAATCCAAACAATCCACTCGTCTCATATATACCTGACTTGGACGCTATTGATAAACTGCCTCATAATTCGGATGGTGTAACTGACGTTACAACCGGATTGGAGGATTGGGTTGGTACAAACGAACCTTATTACAATAATGGAATTTTTGGCAGATGTTTAATTTCGGATCCTCAAAATTTCAAGTTAGCTCAACTTAAACAATGGAACACTGAATGTTATACCCCAGCAATGGACAAATTTAACGCAATTGGTGGAAAGTATAACTTTACATGGGCTTTAATGTGTGATGCTGCTGAAAGAGAAGGCTCAGACGGGATGTTGAGATTTGCGAACGCCGCTACTTCTGCAACCGGAGGGACTCCAAAAACAGGGAAGTCAGAAGTAACATGGGATCGAAATTTCATGTCTGCTTATACAGCACAACTAAAATCTGATGGATATGGTGATGAATCAAGAATGCAAGGGTGGACTGCTGTTTTAAACAGTGGGAATTATGCCTTAAATGTTCCGTTCAAGTTTTCACAGTATGGGCTCTCTTTTACGATTATTGGATACATTGGGTCAATTCCAACTGTGGGGGGTAGCACTTCCAATAGCTAACTGGAACCTCTCTGAAAAGTGTTGTGATCTACTGTAAACGGCATTTGGTAATCAGCGTGAGTAAAAGGTAAAAGGTACTTGAGTTTATGAATATAACAATGCGAATAATTGACTTTTCGGATAGCTCTAAGTCATTTAATACAATAAAAACCGGCTTGCATGTATGAAAACCAGAATAATTCTACGGTTTTAAATCCGGTCTCTCGTAACAATTTCAAATGTTCTTCGACTGTTATAGGAAAATACTCAACGTCAAAACGCTCCAGATGCTTTTTTATTTCTTCTTCACTTCTGCCAGAGCCCGATTGAAAGCGGCCCCAGTATCGTTTTCCTACAGTAATACCTTCTTCGGTTAGCGGCCTGGTATTCTCAAAGGTTATGTATATCCCACCTGCTTTTAGCAGATCATAACACACGCGAGTAGCCCTTGCCCGATCCACGCGGCTAAGGTAGTGATGGCATTGTATGGCTGTGATAATATCTGGCTTTTCCTTTAATTCCGGAGAGACCTCCTGGGTAGCACAGGCGCTTAAGAATGCAAGCTTTTGGGTAGGATGTAAAGAAAGCTTCTGCCTTGACTGATCAAGCATTCCTTCGGAGGGATCAACTAAAAGGAATTTAGTATCAGGGAACTCTTTAATTGCTTTATTAACCAGTGATCCTGTCCCGCATCCGGTATCCAGCCACACTTTCGGGTTAGAAGGAAGGGATTTGACAAGGTTAATAATTTCCTGATGAATGGCGGAGTAGTAAGGAATGATTCCGGATATATTGGCGTCATAGTCCTCGGGTGGATGAGGAGTATAGTTTTGGGTAGATTGTGAAGGAGTCATAGCAGCAGTGTCCTTTGATTAATTATTGGATTGAAGTTAAGATTTCTTTCTATAAAATAAGTAATAATATTTCTTTCTATAAAGTAAGTAGTAATAATTCACTTGATGGTTTAAACGGTCGCCTCAGGGGGGTCTGAGAGATTCAGATTTAACCCTGGACTTTCTTTTTAAGCTTCTTTGCTTCCTCTGCAACTCCCTTTTTTGCAAGAATTTTGGCTATCAGTTCCACGGCATCAAGATTGCGCACTGCATCATCAAGATACCCGAATACGTCGCCCTGGTATGCGGAAATCCCGTATTTATCTTCAAGTTTTTTTACTATCCCTGTCGGCTCCAGATCTTCAGTGCGCAGACTGATTATTTTTTCAGAGAATTTCTGTTCTGCACAGCCGCAGTAAGGCGAGTCCCTGCACCTGCAGGTTAAAAAGTCCGAAGCAAAGTTCAACATCAGCTCCCGGATTTTCAGGTCAAGGTGGGAAAGAGACTCTCCATCAAAGATTATATCGAGGCCGGCTCCCTGAAAAACCCTCGACGGCATATTTACGTTCAGGGAACTTCCTATCTGGTTTGCATACTTAAAATATGCGGCATCGAAGAACTCCAGGTTTGTTGCGATCTTCAGGGGATCATTGTCAGCGAGCACGGCATCGCGAATCAGGAAAGCCTTGGATACCGGGAGGAAATGAGCTGCAATGATTTTCCCAAATTGCGTAAGCGTGATCTTTTTGCCCTTGCGTTCTACAAAGCGGTAGCTCTGCAGGCGCTGGATCAATTTTTCCAGGTCGAAGCTTCCGAACATCATGTTGTGGATTATTCCAAGATCCTGAACAGAGGAGGTGACTGCAACGGATGCAAGTATTTCTTCAAGCTGTTCGGCCTCTCCATATTCAACCCCTATGGAAAGCATCTCTCCCTGAAGCAATTTGATTGCAACTTCTTCTTCCGTATCGGACTGGGAGCCTGAGTATGACTTTCCAGGAACGGGCATCAGCACGACAACTCCTCTATCATGATAATCAGGCCTGCCTGCCCTTCCGCTCATCTGCAGGAAATCCTGTACGGAAATCCAGTCTATTCCCATTGCCAGAGATTCAAATATTACCTGGGAAGCCGGAAAATCAACGCCCGCAGCAAGGGCAGCGGTCGTCACGACTACCGGAAGCTGTCCTTTTGCAAAAAGAGTCTCAACCTTTTTTCTTTCGTACTGGGAGAGTCCCGCATGATAAGGAGCTGCCTGAATCGAGAGTGCGCCTGCAATAGTGTGACAGTTTTTGCGCGAGTTTGTAAAGACAATAGTCTGTCCTCTGTGCCCTTTGGAAGAGTGCATCGAATACTCTTCTTTTGCGAGCTGGGAAATCAGATTTGCCTTTTCGTTATCCTGACAGAACAGGAGGTGCCTATCGAGAGGAACCGGCCTGTGCTCATAAAGGACAAGTTGAGCATTTAGTTTTTTTGCATAGGCTGCAGGTTTTGCAACGGTTGCGGAAAGGTAGATGAACTGAGCTGTCGGTGCCACATAGCGTAACCTTCCGATTAGCCCGTCCACCCTGTGACCCCTTTCCTGGTCTTCAAGCATATGGACTTCGTCCACAACTACAGTTCCTATTTTGCCCAGAAAATCGGCGTTTCCTGAACGGAGCATATGGTCTATGCCTTCATAAGTCCCTACAATAATATCTGCTTTCGGACTCGTCTGCATTTTCACACGCTGAGAGGTCTTTATGAGGATTGCCCCAATTTTTATTGAGGTAGTAAGCCCAAGATGTGAGTAGCGTTCACTGAACTGGTCATATTTCTGGTTTGCAAGAGCAACGAGCGGAACCACATAGAGCATCTTTCCTTTTTTGTTTAGAAGGTTTTGGACTCCTGCCATCTCACCAATCAGAGTTTTTCCGGTTGCAGTTGCCGAGACTACAAACTGGTTTTTTCCTTTAAGAAGCCCCGCTTCCACTGAAAGCGCCTGGACAGGGAGCAAGGTTTCGGATTTCTGAAGCAGCATCTCCTTGAATTTCTTTGCAAGGGGCAGGTTCTTTATCCCGACTGTAGCTTCGGAAGGGTTTGTCCTGATAGTATCGTAGCGGGTGAATTCAGGATCGAGCCTTTCCGGGCTCAACATCCGAATAGTCCTATCAAGGTCCTTAGTTTTAGCGAGAACCTGTTCAAGGAAATCTACGGATTTTTTGCCGTAATTCACATCTGCTGAGCTGACCGCACGCAGGAGTTCCTCTTTTGCACATTCCCAGCAGATAAGCTCATTATGGTACTTGACAGATTTACTATTTACAAAATTGAAACGTTTATTGATCCAGCAGTGTTTGCAGATTTTAACTCTATCCGCGTCAAGTTGAAAACCTTTGAGCATTTCCAAAAAGGCAGCCTCATTTGCAGGGTTGCCTCCTTCTGAAAGCATTATCCTTTTCGCACTGCGTAAAAGCTCTACGAACTCCTGTGGAGGAATAAATTCGTCTTTCTGCTTGCCGGCAAGAAGCCTTATTTTATGGGGGCGCGGTCCTTTGTAACTGTCCTTTAGATGGAGTTCGGCCACATAAAGCGGCTGTTTCATCCGGTCCTTTATAACCATAAATATTATTTTCGATTTTTCAGCGTAGCTTAGGACCCAGAGTGTCATCGTTTATCCTGATATATGAATGTTGTAAATAACTTCGTTTTTAAGGAAAAATCATGTTTCTGCTCCATTAGTTTTCAGGAGCATACACTTTTCTTTATGAGACGTATCGAATAACCTTTTATCTTCACATCAAGCATTACTCAAATGCAACCTTCTTATTTCACTCTTTTTAAGTAAACATTTCATTTTACGTTTTCTTGCGTGGGACATTATTTATAGTAAATCCAGTATAAATATTTTATTACATATAAATTATATTAATCTAAAATAGAATCGTTATTGGATCATACTTATGGGATGAGCCTTAAATTGACAGCGTTTTTCTCCTAACTGCCACTTGAATTCATTTTAAAGGGAAGCTCCTATCCGTGCATACATGCAATTGCAGTTCCGAGTCTCCGGAATGTTTGCGATTGTATCCGCAATGATCTTTAAAATCGAATCCTGGGCTTTTCCTACGACCTCGGTTACTTCTTCTGCTGTTAATTTTTGAGTTGTCATCCCACAAGCCTGATTTGTGACAATAGCAAGAGAAGCATAGCAGAGACTGAGTTCTTTTGCAAGATTGACTTCAGGCACGCCGGTCATGCCAACAACGTCTGCAAACTGACTCATCATACGAATTTCTGCTCTGGTCTCAAAGCGCGGGCCTTCTGTGCAGGCATAAACTCCTTCTGTATAAGAAAGTCCTTGCTTTTCAATTGCATTTTTAAGAGCTGCTTTTATGTCGGGACAGTAGGGCTCAGAAACATCAACATGCACGGTAATATCATCGTAAAAAGTTGAAGGCCTGCTACGTGTAAAATCCAGGAAGTCGTCAAGCACAACAAAACTGCCAATAGGATGCCCTCGCATTGACCCAACGGAATTCGTGGAGATAATACGTTTAATTCCAAGAGAATTTATTGCCCATATATTAGCTCTGTAATCAATCCTGTGAGGAGGAATGTGATTTTTTCCAGCATGCCTGGGAATTACTGCGATATTTTTGCCTTGAATCATGGTATGATAGGTGATTACTTCTCCATAGGGGGTCTGCACCGATAGAGTATCATAGTCATTATATGAATTGAAACCTACACCACCTAACACAGCAATTTCGATTTTTCCAATTTCATTTTCCATTTTAAAATCTCTTCGGTAAAATCTTTTTTACTTGATAATTTCAGGCAAACTTTTCATTTCTACTCTCTTTTTTTCCTTTCTCATTTTCGGAATTCTGGTTTGATACCGAATATTTTATGCCGGCAAGAGCAATAAGGATTGAAAAAATTATCGAGTATACAAAGTACTGGAGGGCTGGAAAAGTGTTATTATAGTCCCCTCCTGAAAAGGAAAATGCCAGAACACAAGTGCTTGCTCCCCAGAAGAGCAATCCGGTTGCGATAATAAAGAGGGAAATAGATATATTTTTGTAAATGGGTTTTCCTTCCATTTTTAAATCGAATATTTTACCCATATCTGCAATCAGCAAAGCTAATGAATACCACCATACCGAGGCGTTGGTGAAAACTGAAACGAGAGTCAGAGCTCCATAGTACCAGATTCCTTCGGTTGAATAAAGTTGCCATACTTTTAAAGCACCATATGCAGTAGCCACAAGACTGGTAAGTATGGCGGCGGTATAACTTATAAAAACCATTTTCTGTTCAAGTAGAGCAGACCAGAGCCTTTCTCCTTCGAGGGCGATAACGTCGTCCAGCCCGAATCCCCGGTATAACATATAAAGCCCGACCGCAGCAAAAATTCCCACAATTGCACCTTCAGGGTAACCGGCAAACAAAAATATCGAATATATCAATAAAGCCAATCCCAGAGGAACGAAGAAAGTCTGCGAGATTTTCGGGTCACTGAAAGCATGTTTAAGGATATAGTAAGTACTTTCCAGATTCTCACTCTGCATTACGACAATTCTTTTTACGGAATCAATTTTCATGCGGGACTGTACTATAGGGACAAGGGTTTCGTCTTCCGCACCGTCCGATACGAATATAGCTCTCTGTACTTCATGGATCTTGAGGAAATTCTCGAGCTGCTCCGCAATTTTCTGGTCCGAGATTACTCCTACATTTTTATTCCCTGCAAATGAAACTATCTCCACATCAGCTCCTTTTGCCCGCATTTCATCAAGTATCCGAATGCCGCCAAAAAGGGTATTTGTATCCGAGTCTTCTGGATCTGCAATCCCAAGTGCAACTGCAGCTTGAATGTTTGCTTCCCGCCCTACTATGGGGGTTTCCAATTTTGCTTTTTCTCCCAGGTCATTGTCCCGGTCAATACATATAATTAAGGTTTGCATGTCTCTCTGTAACCATATAGACTTACTCTAACAAGAATAACTGATTATTCTGAATTAAACTTTCTTGTCCGGCTTTATTCTTTTGAATTAAGTGAGTTAAATTTCTTCATTCAGTTGAGTATATAATTTTACACAATAGTATTTCAATCTATACTTTAAAGGTTTTAGCTTATTGGTTCTATCTTTTGAAGATTCTTAATGCCAGTAAATAAAAAACATATTTTCAGCTGTCTTATTGTAATGTCGATTCTAATTTTGATCAAAAAGCAGCAAATTT
>JAUPKV010000423.1 GCA_030837265.1 Methanobacteriota archaeon | reverse complement strand
TATATTAAAATTGTACTTTTGTGACTTTAATTTATACAAAAGTATCAAAAATCGGAATGTGAGTTAAAACAGGTTTATAGATGAGAATGTGGATTGATGACTTAAAAGCGAAATTATTCTGGGATAAAACAGATCAAGGAAAAATCTATCATAAGGTTGTCCAACAGAACGGATTGAATATTCGATCCTGATTTATGAAAGCAGAGATTTTATTTAGGAATTGAAGCCTCGATTTCTTTGATGCGGGATACTTTCTCTTTGATTTTCTCAAGCTCCATCTCAAATTCCTGAAGGAACTTTGCGACGGCCTCCCCGGGTACTGCGCCCTGGGCAGAAGGCTTAATAAGGTGAGCCTGTTCAAGGACCCGAAGAGAGTAGCGCACTTTATGGTTCTGCATTCCGGTAACCTCAGCAAGTTTCAGAATTCCGATGGGGGCTTCTTCAATCACTTTTTTGAGCACAAGAAGATGGCGCTCGGTAAGGTCAAGTTCATTACCGATGTTCTCAAGCAGCATCAGATAACCTCGTTTCTAAGTATTCCGATTCCTTGAATATCAACTTCTACTGTATCTCCCCTTTGCATTTCTCCAACTCCTGAGGGTGTCCCTGTGGCAATAACGTCTCCCACTTCCAAGGTCATGATTTCGGTTATGAATTCGATGAGGAAGGGGACATCAAAAATAAGATTTGAGGTACTGGACTCCTGTCTTGTTTTTTCATTTACCCGACAGGCAATTTTCGCATCCGAAACGTCAAACTCGTCCGGAGCAGCAATATACGGCCCCAAAGCCGCAAATGTATCAAAACTTTTTGCTCTTGTCCACTGACCGTCCTTTTGCTGGAGATCCCGGGCAGTTACGTCATTAAAGCAGGTATAACCTGCAATCACATCTTCGGCTTTCTCGGCCGAAATGTTTTTGCAGCGCTTACCGATAACGACTGCAAGTTCAGCTTCATAGTCAACTCTTGAACTGGAAGAGGGATAAATGATCTTATCTCCATGCCCTATGACTGCAGACGGAGGTTTCAGAAAGAGCACAGGAGTATCCGGAATTTCCATGGAAAGTTCTCTGGCATGGTCACGATAATTCAGGCCGACGCAGACGATCTTAGAAGGAGATGCAGGAGGAAGGATGCGAAGTTCGGAAAGCTCAAAGATTCCTGCGTGAACCCCTCCTTTAGGATACACATGCTGATTTTCGATTTCTCCACAAAAAACCTCGTCCCCTGACCTGAACCTTCCAATCATTTCCTCGTCCTCTCTGCTAATAGGAAACCAGAGACCTATTTGTCTGCCGGCTTTTATTTTTAAAAGATATATCGTAACTTAAATTTTAATTCTTCGCCCACAGGCATCCCGGGTATATCTTCCCAATTCCGAATCCCGTAGCTGTATGCCGGAAAACACAGGTCCGTCCTTACAAACCCTGAAACCCGACCGATCTATGCAGCATGCTCCACAGACTCCGATGCCGCATTTGAAATAACGGTGGAGGCTAAATTCCGCCTTCACAAGTGCTTTTCTGTCTTCAAGTAATTTGAAAACAGAGGCCATCATTATTTCCCGGCCGCACACCGCAATCCTGTCGTAAGCTGAGATATCTAATCCTCTGAGAACATCGGTTACAAAACCCTTCGTCCCCTTAGAGCCGTCATCAGTGGAGATATAAATGTTTCCTGCCGCAGCGAATCGACCTTCAAAAATAAGGTCATCTGCACTCCTTGCTCCAAGAATGGTATTTACCTCAGAGCCGGCAGCACCAGCCGATTCGGCATAAGGGGCAAGAGGAGCCGCTCCTACACCACCGGCAATAACAAGAATTTTTTCACCCTTCGAAGTGAGAGAAAATCCTCTTCCAAAAGGCCCTCGGAGCCCGAAAGAATCTCCTACTTTCAAGGAAAAAAGCCTGGAAGTTGCTTCCCCTACGTTCTGGACGGTTAGTGAGTTTCTACTGGAAAGGCCCATGGGCACCTCATCTATTCCCCTAACCCAGACCATTACAAACTGGCCTGGCTCAAAAGCCTCAAAATTGAGGTCAAAGAAAAAAGTCCGGACAGAAGGAGACTCATCAATTACCTGTGTAATTGTAGCATTAAGGGGAATAGTAGCGTTAAGAGAAACATTATTATCAGGAGTCATCAGATCATCTCGTGGGAAAGTCCTATTAATTTTTTCACATCCGAATACCCTTTTCGTCTCAAAAAAGCGTCTATCCCTGTACTGATCTCGGAGAACGTATCGAGCCTTTCATAAACTGCAGACCCAACCTGCACTGCTGATGCTCCTGCCATCATTATTTCTACGGCATCCTGCCAGGAAGAGATCCCTCCAACTCCGATTATCGGGATTTCGAGAGCTGCGTAGAGGTCATAAACACATTTAACAGCTACGGGCTTAACAGCTTTCCCTGAGAGTCCGCCAGAACGGTTTCCAAGGACAGGATATCCGGATTCGATATCAATAGCCATTCCTTTTATAGTGTTGATTGCAACAACGGCATCCGCGCCCCCGGATTCGGCTGCAGTTCCTATGCCTGTAATATCGGAAACATTTGGAGTAAGCTTAACCCAGACAGGGACATTCACCACATCTTTTACGGCCGCTGTAATTGCTTCTACTAGACAGGGATTCGAACCGACTGCAGCCCCATATCCCTCAGCGTGAGGACAGCTCACATTGAGCTCAAAAGCATCGGGCTTGCCGGGAAGCAGCCCTTCCGCAACTTCTGTAAATTCAGCCGCATTTCCGCCGAAAATGCTCGCAATTACCGGGACCCCGGAGTCTTTCTTTGCGATTTCGAGCTCCTGCAGGAAACCGGGATAGGAAGGATTAGGAAGTCCCATAGCGTTCAAAAAACCGCAGTCAAGCCTGATCATGCTTGGGTTGGGATGCCCGGTTTTAGGCACGGAACCTATTGATTTGGTCACGACGGCGCCTGCTCCTCCCTCATGCGCAACCCTGCAAAGAGATGCCCCTGTTGTGCCAAGAATGCCGGCAGCAAGGATAACTGGGTTTTTTAATTCAAGTCCGGTAAGAGTATACATTATCATTCCTTTTCAGTTCTGAAAGGTTTATCAGTTTACATTAATTGAATGATCAGTTTACATTAATTGAATGAATAGTCAGAGTCACACGAATCTCTGGAAAGCTGTATAAGTGCTTCTTCAGCTAATCTTTTGCCACCCATTTTCACAAGCCTATGCCCGAGCTCCCTGGCGATTTCAAGGCCACCTCGCATAGGGATAAACTCGTTGATATTGACAGTCTCACACCCATCCAGGGAGAGGACTTCGGCGCGGACGTGAAGCTCTTCCCGATCAGGTGAAATCTCAGCATATGAACCCAGAGGAGTGGTACAGCCTCCACCGATCTCGTAAATAAGAATTCGTTCGATATCGGTAACAATCCGGCTATCAGTATGGTCAAGTTTGGAAACTGCTGCTTCGGCTTCTGTGCCTGCCCTTGTGACCACTGCAACAGTACCCTGATTAGGGGAAGGACAGAAGAAATCAGGGGATAAGATTTCTCCCTCCAGCTCCCAGCCCATGCGTTCAAGCCCTGCCTTTGCCAGCAGGATGCCGTCGTATTTCCCTTCCCTGAGCTTCTTGAGCCTTGTATCGATATTCCCTCTTAAACTCTGAGTGATAAGATCTGGTCTGTAGCGCCGGATCTGGGCAATCCTTCTAAGAGAACTGGTACCTATAATGGACTGTTCGGGCAGTTCATCCAGTGAAGTCCCGTCGTAAGTCAACAGGACATCGAATGGAGTATCCCGCTTTAAAACAGCAGCAGTAGAAAGCGAGAGAGGACGGATAGTTGGCATGTCCTTCATGGAATGGACAGCAATATCGATCTCTCCGGCAAGCATAACATCATCGAGTTCCCTTACAAATGCCCCAACTCCGCTGGATACGGCATGCAAAGGGCGATCAGTAAACCGATCTCCGCTGGTCTTTATTATTCTTAAGCTGGTTTCGAATCCTAGCTCCGATAAAAGGCGAGCAACATTCTCCGCCTGGGCAAGCGCAAGCTGGCTGCCCCTTGTACCTATGATCATATGAATCCTCGTTTTCAAAGATTTAGTCTAAAGACTTGAATTTACTCAGATATTTTATTTCTTCAAATGCTTTGATTGACTCAGAGATTCTCGGTATACGCTTCAAGAGTCTTTTCGATATCTTCTTCACTGTGAGCTGCAGAGACGAAATTTGTCTCAAACTGCGAAGGAGGCAGGAAAATTCCATCTGCAAGCATCCGGTGGAAAAAGGCAAGGTAACCTTCCTTGTCGCATTTAAGAACCTCCTGGTAATTGTGAGGTTCTGCCCCGAAGAAAATCTTAAACATTGAAGCAATCCCGCAGACGTTGTAATCGAGTCCCTCATCTTCAACTATCTCAGTGAGGGAAGTCCTGAGGTAAGCACCTGTCGCATTAAGTTTCTCATGGATATTTTCTTCCTTAAGATAGTCAAGCATTGCTATGCCCGCAGATACCGAACATGGGCTTCCGCTAAAAGTCCCAGCCTGGTAAACTGCTCCTGAGGGGGAGATCATCTCCATTATTTCCCTGCGGCCACCAAAAACGCCAATTGGCAAACCTCCGCCAACTATCTTCCCCAGGGTAGTCATATCCGGCACAACCCCAAAATATTCCTGCGCCCCTCCCATTGCGAGCCTGAAACCGGTGATGACTTCATCAAAAATAAGGAGCACATCATTTTCCTTTGTAAGCTTCCTGAGTTCCTCCAGGTAGCCAGGTCCGGGAAGTACAGGACCGATATTTCCAAGTACAGGCTCTATGATTACTGCAGCCAGGTCATGTCTGTTCTTCTCCACAACTTCGGCCATAATTTCAATATCATTATAAGGGACCTGCAGAGTATTTTTTGTGAAATCCACCGGAATACCTAGAGAATCCGGCTCTCCATGTGTTGTAGCCCCTGAACCTGCTTTTACGAGAACCGCATCATGGGCACCATGGTATCCACCTTCGATTTTAACGAATTTATTTCTGCCCGTAAAGCCGCGGGCAAGGCGGAGGGCACTCATAGTTGCCTCAGTCCCTGTAGAAACGAACCTGAGCATATCAATGCTCGGATAATATCCTGCAATTTTTTCTGCCAGGTTTACCTCAAGCTCCGTAGGAGTCCCATAAAGCCAGCCCTTGTCCAGCTGAGCTTTAATAGCTTCTTTTATTATAGGATTATTGTGCCCGAGAATAGCAGGGCCGTACGCCATGCAGTAATCAATATACTCGTTGCCGTCAATATCCCTTATCTTAGACCCATCAGCCGAAGCCGTATAGAAAGGATATGGCTTGATTGCACGCACAGGACTGCTTACCCCACCCGGAATAAGGGTCTTTGCTTTCTCAAACATCTCTTTTGACTTATCAAGTGTTTTCTCAGATACCATGGAAATCTCACCGGATTGGACTGGAAATTTTAAATTGGGATTAACAAATAAGAATGAATCTGGAATTTATAGTAATTCAACCGATTCTTTGTGTGATTCAAGCGATACTTAATTATGATTTTACTGATACTTCATCGTGATTCAAACGATATCTGTTGGTACAGCTGGACTAACCGGTTGATCTGTAGGTCGATACCATTAAGCCTTTAGATATCCAAATCACAATATAAGCATAATTGCTTTGACTTAGTTTTGATACTCAAATGTGCAAGTACTATATTTATAATATGTATCCTTTTAGGGGAGCTTCTACCTGCATCTTTTCTTATCTTCAAGCTGCTGAGATTTACAGTTATCCTACTTTAAAAACAGGTTTTGACATAAAAATCTATTTAACAGATCAATAATCACGCAAGATGGAAATTTTAAAATTTCAGGTTTCTACTTTGCATTTCAAGATATTGACCCCATTACTCTTTAGGGTCGTGGGTCTGAATTATAGAAAGCCGTAAACATAAGACCCTCTTTATTTTTTCTTAAATAAGGGGAATGTACTCGTTTTTTCAGAAATGATCAACAACTCGGACCCACGACCGGATTATTCTGTTTTTCGGATAGGTTCTTAATCAACTGATGAGCTTTTTCAAGAGATTTATCCAAATTGACACCGACATGAAATACCCTGGTCGTTACTGACTATGGGTATTTACCACTTTTATTTTTCATTACCGGACTAATCTTCCCCTCATCACTTTCCGATTTCCCTCTAGTCCTTCTTACGTCACTTTCTGCTTTTTCGGCCGTCTCTCTTACATCACTTTCTGCTTTTTCAGCAGTCTCCTTGGTTTTTTCTTTTGCTTTTTGAAGCTCATCTTCTACTTTACTCCGGACACTCATTATATTCCCCCTTTTCTAAATTTTCATTTCAGCCCTTGAGAGTGATCACAGCTATTACCCCTTCAAAGAGCAGAACCGGGAAAATTAAAAAAAACATATTAATAGCTACGATAACTCCACATATAATAATTTATAAAAGCACACTTATAATAATGAATTACTTTTTCTTAAACATTCCCGTAACAATATTTTTAAGAAGATTTTTGAGAAAAGGAAGAGTCGTAAAAACAGTTCAATTTAAAGATATTTCAATATATTTATTACGTTTAAAAACATTAAAAGTAAGGTGATCAGATGCCAACAAAAAAAGTAAAAAATGATAATAAAGAAAAGGAATTAATAAAGAAACTAGAACCAGTAGCAAAGGACTCAAATATAGTAGAACAAATAAACCTGGAAGATGAACCGACCAAAAGTAAAAAGCGCAAATAAACAACTAGTAACAGGCCCACAGACAGGCTACGCATGAAAGAAAAGTGGCTTATTCGTATCACATTCACAAAATGAGTGTATCATATGACAACAGGATACACCCATCTTAAGTCACCTCATTGCCGGCAAGTCCTTTAATTCCTTAAAACTGATCTATTTTTTTATATAATTATGTATAACTCCAACCAAATTTTCAACCAAATACCTCGGTTTGTTTTGTAAATTCCATAGGATTACAGAACCTGATAAAGTACCAGGTAAACAAATACAAACATATTTAGAATGGATGAGCTGAGGACTATTACTATAAAATAGGAGATTAAATGGAATATGAAAAGCATCCGAGTGTAACTTACGAAGGAATCGCAACTGATATTGTAAGTGGATTATCACTCAATGATGTGTTGAAAAAATACAATGTTGCAGGTGAATACTCACAAAAATCTGCCAAACGACGTGTAAAAGAAAAAATAAAATCAATGTTTAACATTGAAGACATTTTAAGTGAGTTCTTCAGGGAAAAAGACGCCGGTAAAATACCAGACAATGTGAGTATGTTTAAGTACACATTCAAACGAGTTAGTTACTCAGCTGAAAGTGTTATTACAATATATTCGGTTTTAAAGCGGGCAGGATGGAACCCAAATTTGTAGTCAATCAGGCAAAGTAAAGATTTTAATTTCAGGTTCTATCCATACTCTCCAATTGTTCTCTTACTAACTGTCTTACTGTTTCACTTTTAGATGCTTTGCGTTTGACTGTCTCTCTTTTCAGTGCCTTTTCTATCCTTGCGTCTACTTTTTGAGTGTGTCCCCAACTGAGATCTATCTTGCTAAGTTGTATACTCAATGCCGCACACAAAATATTTCGCATCGCCTGAGCATGATTCCGATTATCATTATATTTCTCAAATTTATCGGATAATTCTTTATCCACTGGAATATCCATGTAAAATTTTAGATAGCCTTTTGCGCGATATTTGGAGTAACCAATTGGCAGAGTCTCCGAGCATTTTTCATCTTCTGCTAATTGCTCGCATACAAGCTGTCGGAGTGTTTCACTTTTGGACAACATTCGTTTGCTGGCTTCTATTTGGAGTGCCTGGTTTATCTGAGTATTGACTTCGTGTGTATGATACCACACTGAGTCTGTGATGTTTGGTTGCACGCTTAATTTTGGGCACACCAAATCTCTCATTGTCTGAGCAGAACTACGATCGCCACGATGCTTTTCAAATTTGTTGAACATTTCAGTATTAAGTGAAATTGAATTGCATAAAAAACGAATTACATGTCCATGTGGCATTTTATTATCCCTCCAGATGCTCACTGAGAAGCTGCCTGACCGTTTCTCTTTTGGATATCCCGCGTTTACTTCTTTCCTTTTCGAGTGCTACTTCTATCCGTGGGTTTATTTTTTTAATGTGCCCGTAACTGAGATCTGTCTTACTCAATTGCACACTCAAGGCCACACATAATATATCCCGAATCGTTTGAGCTTGAGATCGATTACCTCGATACATCTCAAATTTATTAAACAGATCAAGATTAACCGGAATCATATCGCCTGGGCGATAAGCTAAGTGTCCGATTGACATTCCTTATCTCTCCATAAGCTCTGAGGATGATTTTATTAATGGTAGAGCTTCAAGACTTCTGTCCTCTGGCTGGTCATCAGTTGTGTGACACGAAGGAAGTGCCATGCTTAAGCTGACTTTTTTATTCTGGTAATATTCTGGGTGCATCAATTTTTTATTTGTTATGGAATTTTAAGATTATTTCAACTCACAGATAACACGCATACATCACTAACGTGTTATAGTAATTAGTTATATGCATATAGTAAAAAAATATTAATTGTAAAAATGCAAGATAATACTGGAGAAGCAATTGACTGTTTACTGCGTTTCTCTTTCAACCCTGTATCGTAAACGGATCGAGCTTTAATCTTTCAGATCTTCATCTGCAATAAACGGATGAAAAAAGTTAGCGGGTGTGTAAAATATTTTTCGAGAGTGATACATATACTTATTAATCCGAATATACTTATTAATCCGAATATACTTATTAATCTGAATATACTTATTAATCCGATTATTTCTTTTCATTCAGAGATCACTCGGGCCTTTTTTTTAATCCCATCAATCGGGTATGGACTTATCGATTTTTCGCTTAAAAGATCGACCTTTATTCCCAAGGTAATCGGAAAGAAAAATGCCAATTGCCGTTTGTTATTAATGAGCTATCCCAAAACCATTTCTAATTTCATAACATTAAAAGTTTAAATAACATTTTCGTAATCGTGAACTCAATTGATTAATCAGAATTTGACAAATCGGGGGCCTATTTTGAGTTTCGGATCGGCTCAATATAATTGAATAATAATGTACAAGAATTTTGAGATCCTTACACTAAATTCTGCAAATAATATATAGATCAAGATGATATTATAAAAAGAATATTATAATAAAAATTGCAGGTCTAAAAATACCTAAAAAGTGAAATTGCAGGTATTTGATTACCCAAATTTACATATAAAGTGAATATGTTTGACGATTTGAGAATAAAACTCTCTATGAGAATAAAACTCTCTATAAAATTTAAGGAGGAGTGAATATGGGATGTGACCCAGTAACATTTCGCAACGTTAATTCAAATGTATTTGATAGTATGAAACAGAAGCTTGCAGGTTATGGCATTTCTGTACCCTCAGGAAACGAAGGTGAAATGGAAGGATACGGAGTTAAAGGTCATTTCAAATGGGACGGAGCAGAAAATCTCACTCTCACGATCACAGATAAGCCCTTCATACTCCCATGTGGAATGATAATGGATAAGCTTAAAGAGTTTGTACACAGTGCCGGTGGGGTTATTTTACAACCAGTATGAGACTATCCCAAAACTTCATGTAATCAAAATTATTGCTGCTAGAGTTACAAATCCCAAATAAGATGTCTCTGAGTCATATCT
Source organism: Methanobacteriota archaeon (assembly GCA_030837265.1). Next base: position 341 of record JAUPKV010000423.1, on the reverse strand, counting down.
TGGAAGCACTTTCTTACATGACTCTATCCAGCTAAAAAACCTCTCTATTACACTTTTCTTTTTGTATTCTTCCTGATTTACTGTTATCGGCCTTCCTATATGTCTTTTTATCTTGAAATCTTTAAGTACCGTTCATTACTTCTTCATATCTGAACGAGGTCTTCCAGTATGATTAAATAGCTTCTGCAAGCATCGGGTGCGCTTATCTAATTCTTATTTTCCGGTACCCGAGCTTCATTATATCCCCCAAAATGTGGGATTATCCTGTGAACCCGTTTCTGGTACTCCCGGTATTCGTCACCAAACTGTGCCACAAGCCTTGTTTCCCAGTGCAGGGATCC
>JAUPKV010000422.1 GCA_030837265.1 Methanobacteriota archaeon | reverse complement strand
TTGAGGCCGGGAAAGAGGGGACTCCTAGCGTGGTCAGCAAGGTATGTGGTTTTAGTGATGCGGTAAGGGCTATCGAGTCTCAGGTTGAGGGAGAAGGGCTTGGAGGAGTGATAGTAGTAAACAACATTGATCTTTCCTACTATGAAACTGTCCTTGATTATGCTCTTGCTGTCAGTTATTTTACACGGAATTTTATTGACGATAGGGTGAAGTACAGACTTCTTTGCCGGGAGGCCTTCCTTCTTGCAAAGGATATGAGCTGGGAAGAGCCTACTCGGCAGTATTATGAGTTGATGAGCGGAACACGGTTCTGCAGGTAAATCGGAGCCAAAGGGTAAAAGAAAACTATCCATGGTAAGTTTTTCTGAGCAGAAGTGCATCTTCTTCAAGGGAAGGACTTTCACATATTACTAATCCCTTAACTTTGAATTCTTTGAGAGCTTCCAAAAGTTCAATATATTTTAAGTCCGATTCATGCAAAGTCAGATGCTTCTTTTCTCCGTTCTTGTCATACTCTATTCCGGAGATATGCATGTGCATGTTTGAGAGACCTTCTTTTCCTAAGGTATTCTCTAATTTGGAAAGAATAGTAATAAACTCAGAATAGGAGTTTTCTTTTCCTTCCCTTGCGTGCATGTGAGAAAAGTCAAGACAGGGCATTACACCCTCAATTTCCGCACTGAGGGCAAGCACCTCATCAAGGGATCCAAATTGAGTATGTTTGCCCATAGTCTCAGGGCGCAGGACTGCAGAAATTCCTTCGTCCCTAAGTTGATATGTAAGCTTTTGAAGGGCTGAAGATACTGTATTATAGACTTCTTGCCTGTCTTTATTCTGGTAAAAAGCTGCATGAAAAACGATCGATTCGGCACCGCACAGGCTACCTAACCTGGCGGACTGATAGATCCTCTCAATGCTTGATTTTAGTTTTTCTTCGTCTTGAGAGTTAAGGTTTATATAATAAGGTGCGTGAACGCTTAAAGCTATTTTTTCTTTTAAGGAGGTTTCCAAAACATTCCTTGCTCCATTTTCACTAATCCGAACCCCCTGGACAAACTCAAGTTCCATACAATCAAGGCCAAGTTCCCTGATTTTCGTTATCCCGGAGACACTATTGCGTCCTTTCGCGCTTAGTGGAATTCCGGCAGTTCCAAAAAGTAAGCTTTCCGATGACATGTTTCTAGTATTCGTATATTGCTAAACATATTATAATTTATGGAGTAGACTGTATGAAACTGAAGTATTTGAAGAAGGATGAATCTATCGGACAGGTTCTATTACAAAGATTGTTTGTATAAGATTGTTTGTTTTTTATTTCGGCTTCAGGTGGAAAAGAGAATAAAAATAAGGAGCTTTATTACATATTTGAATATATATTAATGCTTCTTATTACATATTAAAAATCATTTTAAGTGGAGTGGGGTAAAAATGGTATTAATTGAACTTACAAAGAAACAATTAAAGACACTACGCATGATGAGTGCAATTTTTGAATTGCAAAATTATGCAAAGTACAAAACTCATGATGTTCAGGACATTAAACAAATGATACTAAATAATATGGCTTGTTGAAATATATTAAAACAAATTCTTTTTTATTTTTGGGTTATATTATCCTTATGATTTAATTGATATAAAAATTAATATCAATATCAACGACCAACATCTGCATAAGTTTTTTATATTTAAGAACAGATATTCAATATCTAATGAATTAATCAATCACAGGTGATAGTATAACTGAAATGAGAAATTTTGTTTTACGCGACAAAGATGGTAACGAGCATGGAGTTTTTACAGGAAAGCAGCCTCGTCAAGCAGCATTGAAAGCTGCAAACCGTGGTGAAGGGACTAAAGCTAAACCGGAGATTATTCGCCTTAGAGAACGTGGAACAAAGAAAGTACATATTTTTAAAGGATGGAAAGAACTTGTCGAAGCTCCAAAAAACAGACCTGCATGGATGCCTGATAAGATCTGGAAACCTTTTGTAAAGAAAGAAAAAATAGAAACTATTGAATAATTATAAAATCCATTATTCATTGCTTGACTCGAAACAATATGATTATTACGCAGACTTACAAAACAAAGCAACTATTAAAGTTTGGATTTTTGATGATAGCAGTTGTTGAATCAAATTGTAAGTCTGCATTTTGGTCAATGAAATAAATAAATTTCTGGTTAAAAAATATAATCAAATGAAATTATTTTATATAAGGTTAAAAATTTTTTAGACACCCTATTTCCCGATTTCTGTTCAGAAGATTCCCAAAAGGTCTTTCAACTGCTTTGCTCTTTCTGGTGATACTTTTTCTGTAACTACATTAATCAGCTCTTCTATGTCTTCTTCAACCAAAGATTGGACATCTTCTTTTCCCTCAAGAGCAAGCCCTACAAGGTAATCAAGCTCTTCAGGGCTAAGTCTTTCCAGCCTTTCCTTGAAATCCTCGGATGATTCGGCAAATTTGTGGGAAATAGGGCGAAGGATGTAAGGAAACTGGTGCCCGGCTTCTCTGGAGACCAGCTTTCCTCCGGCTTCCGGGGCAAGTTTGTTGAAGATGGTAATATCTGTTTCTGTGAATTCTCTGGACATATTATCACTTATATCTTCCCTATCACTTAAATCTATTATTTGTCAATTGACAGAAAGAAAATTACTTCGTTAGAGATTTAACGATAGTAAGTTCAAAACTTTTTTTCCAACTTCCCATGTCTGTCTATTTCTCCTTTTGCGATCCTTGTTGAAGAAATGGGCATTCCGTCATCAGCCATCACATATTCAACATAAACGATCTTCAGAGGCTTCCTTCCTTTTTTTTCTCTGATGCTATTTATTTTGAGGGCAACCGGAAAAGTTTCGGGAGAAACAACTATGAAGTCAAAGTCCTCTTCAAGACTGGGGCCGCATGGATCATTCAGCCTCACGACTTCATATCTGTCTTCAGGATACTCTTTATCCCTCAAATACTGTAACAGCAGAGCTCTCCTACTTTCGTAGCCCTCAATATCATGGTTTTTTTCCAGCATTTCGTCAGAAGTAAGCCCGATATGGACTTTCCCATCCTGAGCGATTTCAAATGCTTTTTCAATGAGTTTGGCATGTCCGTCATGAAGATATTGAAACGTCCCGCCGACTGCAACCTGTGGCATGATGGGTGATAAGCCGCCAAGTAAAAAGAATTTTTGGTTTTCTTCTGCTTTTGTAATACTTTCGCCCCACCTCCTCTACATATATATACATTCAAAATGATAGTAAATCAACTGTTATGCACCTTTTACAAACATGTGCATCTTTGGAGAATTTGTGATGAGTGAAATGTCACTTGAAGAATTGCCCGGAGTTGGCCCTGCTACTGCAGAAAAACTCAAGGAAGCCGGATTCAATACTGTTGAAGCAGTGGCAGTAGCCTCTCCTTCTGAACTTGCAACTAGTGCCGATATAGGGGAATCGACAGCTGCAAAGATTATTAATGCTGCCAGGCAAGCTGCTGACATAGGAGGTTTCGAGACCGGGGACGTAGTGCTCGAGCGTCGTAAAATGGTCGGCAAGCTGACTACCGGCTGTACCGAGTTTGACGAAATAATGGGAGGGGGTATCGAAACCCAGGCCATTACCGAACTCTACGGAGAATTCGGCTCCGGAAAGACTCAGCTGGCTCACCAGCTCGCGGTTAACGTCCAGATGGATAGGGAACACGGTGGTCTCGGGGGATCCGTCATTATTATTGACACTGAAAATACCTTCAGGCCTGAGAGAATTACCCAGATGGTTAAAGGACTTTCCGAAAAGTACAGCCTACAGCTTAACCCTGAAGAATTCCTCCAGAATATTCATGTTGCCCGAGCATACAACTCCAATCATCAGATGCTGCTTGTGGACTCCGCAACAGACCTGGCAAACGAGCTCAAAGAAATGGGCAAACCCGTTCGCCTACTGATTGTAGACTCCCTTATGGCCCATTACAGGGCTGAGTATGTAGGGAGGGGAACCCTTGCAGACAGACAGCAAAAGCTAAATAAGCACATGCATGCCCTGCTTCGTTTCGGAGACCTGTTCAATGCCTGTGTCGTTGTAACAAACCAGGTAATGTCAAAACCTGACACATTCTTTGGCGATCCCACAAGACCTATCGGAGGGCATATCGTGGGGCATACGGCAACCTTCAGACTCTACATGCGCAAATCCAAAGGAGAGAAAAGAATTGTCCGCCTGGTAGATTCTCCCAACCTGCCCGAAGGAGAAGCAGTTATCGCGGTTACTGGAACCGGTCTGGAAGACCAGTGAAAGTAAGTTAAAGAGGTTTCATCTAGGACTTTATGCGATTGATGAGCTGAGAAATCAGCTCATTTTAGGTTTCAAACTTTCTGAAGAATAACTTAAATCTCAAATTCGATTTTTACAGTAATCAGATTTTTTAAAACAAATACTAAATTCAGTTCCATTATTCTTTTTGAGCTCAATGAAGCCTTCGATTTGTTCGACAAGCACATTTACAATCTGAAGTCCTAGAGAATCTGTATTCCGAAAGTCTACTCCCTCCGGAAATCCCTTGCCATTATCTGCTACGGTTAACATAAGGGAAGAATCCTCTTCATTTGTACAGTCCTGGTCCGTTTTTAAATTTGCGAGACTTTTGCCTACATTTTCGTAATCTTTCTCACTGGAGAGGCGTATATGGATTTCCCCTTCTCTGCCAGCCGGAAAAGCGTATTTCAAAGCGTTTGAGACCAGTTCATTAACTATGATGCCGAGAGGAATTGCTTTATCCATCTCAAGATAAACCTGCTCAAGGTCTAGCTTCAGGCTTATTCGCTCATTACCCAACCGGTAGGAACGGAAAAGATCTGTGGTTAGTCTCCGGAGACAATCTGCAAAGCCAAGTCTGCCTATTTCGTTTCCTTTGTAGAGTTCTTCATGAATCAGAGCCATCGAAGCTACTCGATTCTGGCTTTCCCTGAAGGCCTCAAGAATTTTTCTGTCGGTAGCCCTTTCGGCTTCGAGACTGAGCAGAGATGAAATCACTTGCATATTATTTTTTATACGATGGTGGATTTCTTTTATACGAACTTCCTGTGTCTTTATAAGAGCAGTGTCTACTGCCTTCCGTTTAGTAATGTCAAGAACAAGACCTTGTACCTGTCCTGATGTTCTGGAAATTGTCGGAAGTTTCTGGAGAACTTGCAGAAGCCATTTGATTTCCCCATTTTCTTGCTGGATCCTGTACTCCAATTGGGTGGAGATATTCGGTTCAGACATTGCTTTTTTAAGATTTTCACAAACTAGAGGTCTATCTTCAGGTACAATTATTTGTATCCATTTTATTTTACCAGAAAGAAAGTCCTCTTTATTGTAACCTGTAACAGTTTCTATATCTCCATTAATAAATGTTAGTACAAAGTTCTCGTTTATCCCAAAACATATAAGACCCTGTATATTTTGCTCTGGTATATGGTGTTTTTTTTCCTTTGAATACAAATTTTTTTTCGTTTCGATCTTATAAGCAGATTGAAGCCATTCCTGGCCTTCTTTTGTTTTCATAAGAATTTCAAGTAAATCAGGAATTCGAGTTTCACGTTCCTTTAATTCCTTGTTTTTTATATAATCATATTTTCCAAAAAACTCAGAAAGTGCCAGAGATACGACATCAGATACACTGGAAAACTCTGGAGTGCCAGCTAGTTCCAGGCACTGTTTCTTTATCCATGGAGATACAGTGGCATTAATTTGCTGCTTTCTCTTTACAAAACTGGCCATTTACAATCTCCGGTTATGAATTTGCTACCTAGTTCTTTAGAAATGTATATATAATGTTGTGAGATTTTTACTATATAATATGGTAATTACGATATTGAGAGGCTAGATCAGCATTTTATATCCTATCAAAACGTAAATGTCTGGAGATTGATAATTTTCCAGATCTCATGAAAATCCCCTCTCATGATAGTCCCATTTCTTCTACTGGCTATTTTAGCTAAAGACAAATATAGACCGGATCATTTCAATAAAGTAAAACTTCTTCTTTTCTGAAAGAGCCAGTATAGTGTAAGCCCCAACTGCCTGTGGCGCAATTTTTCCCATGATGTTCAAAATGTCTTTTTTCAGTTACATATAGTATGATTTTATCATATTTATAGATTACTATGTAATCAGATTTTGATAATATTATGATATAGTCATACTATAGTATTTGAATATTGAAAATAATAATACAATTAATGAAAGAGCGCTTTACAATTACGATAGATGAAAAAATTGCAGCCTGGCTTGATAAAGTCTCATCTGAAGAAAAAATATTTAGCAGCCGCTCCCATGCTATAGAATTTTGTGTGGCGCAACTAATGAAGCTGGGAATCGAAAAAATAGTACTTGTCCGTTGGAGCCGGGATGAAGTAGAGCCTCTATTTTTATCCAAGCCTGACATTCAGACTATAGACCAACTGGCCAAAAAACTAGGAGTTTCACGGGAAGAAGGCGCTAAGATCCTTTTATATAGAGGTCTGGAATCTTTAGGAAAGGATACTGCAGTATCTGAGATAGAAAAAATAAACAAAGAGGATAATTCTAGAAGGGTCGTTTTCGATTAATTCAGGATCGTTTTATAATCCCTCTCAACGTTAAAGTTTTCCTTTGATAGATTTTTGATTATTTTCAGTCTGCTTGACTATTCATTATATATTTTGGAATGCTTTAGATCTTTAATACTTAGGGGGAAAAAGATGTTTGTAAAAGCACATTGCCCGGTTTGTGGTGCCGATGTATATCACAATATAAGGTTGCACACTCTGGAACATCTAAGCTTTGAAGGGGAAGGACAGGCTTGCAGGTATGCAGTTGAAAATATTAAGATAATTGATTCTCTCACGGAAGACGAGCTTATCATGCAGATCTTACAGGGCCTTCAAAGAGTCATTAATGATGGAATTGAAGTGGAGATCCTCTCTGGTATACTGAAGGAGAATTATGGAGTTACAGAAACCTGCTGTAATGGAATTATTGAAAGGATTCAACTTGAGCTTGGTATGTATTGTCCAGATAAGAAAAGGCTTTATTTCGCTGATCCTCTGGGCAGTTACACAAAAACAGCAACTTCTTCATTTATAAAAGAGATAAAGGTTTGCCAGTAATATAATTTTACCGAAATAATTATGATTAATTTCAGGTGTATAGCATTTATATAAAATCACTGGCCATCGGTTAAGGATTTTCATTCCTGTAGATATCTATTTCAA
>JAUPKV010000421.1 GCA_030837265.1 Methanobacteriota archaeon | reverse complement strand
TTTTTCATTTCCATTTCCTTAAAAGCATTAACTGCAAGCACTGAGGTGCCGTCATGCGCCATTGCATAATCGATATCTGCCATAACAAAATCGTTTGCTTTTGCCTCTGTTCCCGCTGCCCGGGATAATATCTTTTCGCTAATTGTTCCCAAAAGTAAGTCTCCTGTCCGATATCAAATAATATGAAGTATGAGAAAGAAATTCAGGTTCCTGAACTCAGTATAACTGAATATAATATCCTTTTGATACCTTTGAAATTAAGAGGAATCAAGTAACTTCCTGCTTACTTAACTTGTTTTTAAAGCATCAATTACAGAGTTTGCTTCATCAATAAATGCCTGTTCTTCTGCTTGCGACAGTACTCCATTCTTAATATAAGCATTTATCTGATTAATGAAAGCATTAAGTCCATTAATTGATGCCAGTGTATTGTTTTTATGTTAAACCTCTGAATGCGACCATTGAAATGGTAGACAACATAAACATCCCCGAGGAATTTACAGCAATGCTTCATACACCATAAAATTGTCCCTCGTCGCCCTTCAGAACTCCATTTTGTAACATAAGTATAAGTCTCAGAATGCGTAAACTGAAGCACTAATTAATCCAAGAAATAATAAAACAAAACAGAAAGACAGTTTCTTTAAAATATCAAATTGTTGATATTTCACTTTGGATCTCCTTATTAATCTAAACTTCTCTGCCTGTTCATTTCCATATCCTTATCAATAGATCTTCAACAGAAATCAGCAAATAAGCTTTCTTTAACATCTTTATAGTATGCCGTCATTGATGAGAAAAAAGCCTGTAGTAGATTCTTTTCTTTTAAGCCACTATTCATAAGTCCTCCGTCTTTAACAAAAATAGTATCTAGTTGAAGTTTTGGCACTTGACTTTCGTTTCCGCAGTCACTGCTGTAGAAAGCAATATAATCATTGCTTTCTGTGCGGGCTTTTACCAGAAAACCAGTATTTTCGTACTTTCCACTGGTATACTCTTTTACTAGATCAGTTACATCAAGCTCGTAATATCTGTTGTCAGGGAAAGCCCCGCCTTTAAAAGTTAGCGTGGCGTATGGAGTACTGCCCTGCAGGACACCGTTTTTATCGTACCAGTCTCCTCCAGGGTTTTTCCATGCAACGTCTTTGTCCCTTTTATTCCAGCTCACATAATTTGAGTTCCAGGTGGAAGCAGGCCTGTAAATTTCAATTACGGTATCTTCAGATCTTTTATTTCCTGCGGGGTAATACCAGTAGAGAGAAAGGATCGCATTACCAACCTGAGAGTCAGTGGCATATTTGCTCAGGTCAAACCACATTATATCCCGGTACCTGACATTTTCCTTTCCACCGACGTCAATAAAAAGCGAACTCTGGTAGACGAGTTCAGGAGAAGCCTCACGCAAACGGTTGTTAGGTACTTCTATTTCGGAAACTGCAGGTACCTCAGACATAGACTCTTCGGGTGGTTTTGCATCATCAGTACCTGTCATGGTACTGCTGCCTGCAGCATTGTTTGCAGTAATTTCGGCGTTTTGAACATTTTTGATTGTGATTCCGGAAGAGGAATTCGAAGTACTCACATTTATTAAGTTGTTATCTTGGATTTTCACAGCGCCATTTGTGAAAGAATTCCCGTCTATATATATTCCATCTTGTTTTATGTTTGTAAAAGTATTATCAGAGATTTCTAAGTTTACCCCGTTTATTAGAAACTTCTGATACACTCCTTGCTGAGAAAGATTGCTAAAAGTATTCCCACTTATTAATATATCCCTGAAACTTCCCTCAAATGGGAAAGTAATTCCATGCATCCCATTGTTTTGAATATTATTTCTAATTATAAGCGTGTTATCGGTTCCGTTTCCTCCCTCGTACATATTACCTAATATACCATTAAACTTGTTATTTTCGTAAGTGTGTACTCCGTCATTTACAGCGCCGCGCTTAAATATACCTCCATACCCGCCAAAAACTTCATTGTCGGAAAAGACAGACTGTTGTGTACCATCTGAAAATGCAAAATAGTATGGGAGTTCCTGTATGTACCGATAATCATAATATGCATTATAGTATAGGGTATCAGGTGTTATTTGTGGGTATATCTTATTTCCAGTTACCACGAAATTAATAGTATCTGCGTGAGCATCAATAACATTAGAGCCAATGATTTTTGCCCCTATCAGAGTGTTATCGGCGATAAAAATGTCTCGATTTAAAGATTTGAGTTCAGCTGAATTGGCTGTTATAGCGTGCCTGCAATTCTCTATGTGATTATTTTCTATATTAACAAGAGCCGTACCGCTGGCTACATTTACACCATATCCACTCCCGGGAAGAAGTGAATTGTAAATTTCGTTATTATTAACATCCACGTTAAAACAGGAATACAAACAAACAGCACCAAATCCACTGTTATTGAACCAGGAATTGGTGACAGAACTGTCCTTGCAATATTGCATAACCAGTCCATGATGAGACATCGTCTCACCAGTGTCCTCTAGTCTTATATTCTTTATATTCATTTGAATAGGTCTATATACTTCTACCTGTACCGTATCGGACAAGTTATAATCTCTAAGAAGTGGTTGATTTAAAGTGACGACATTTCCATTTATACTTTTAACAGCATACATTTCCCCTGTCATTTGATCAGGATAATTATCAGGATAATCTAGAGGACACCACTGAACAATTTTCCAAATCATAATCAAGTCGTTCTGCCGAACCTGAGAAGCATCAGTTAAAACTACTTGAGATGAACCCTTATTAGCGTCAGCATATAGAGTTTTGTTTGTGATTAATGATCCACCAAAATACATCTCGTTATATTCCTTCTCAGAAGTTTGAATGTTGAGAGTTACTTTTCCCTCACCTATTATATTCAGATT
>JAUPKV010000420.1 GCA_030837265.1 Methanobacteriota archaeon | reverse complement strand
TGAGTCTTTCGTGCATTTTGTAGCGTTGTTCACTTCCTGCTTCGTGACCACTGGGGCCGCTCGTGCTTTCACGATCCTTGAGCCTATCCCTTAATCCCATCTTTAATCACTCCTTTTGTTTTATCGCAGTCCAGGGCTTCTCATATCTCAAAAAGCCCGACATAAAAGGGAATGGTGGAGAATCCCGCGTCATCCGGCACGTATCAGGTAGTCATGGCTCCTCACTGTACCAGGTGCTTTCCTAATGTGCTAAAGGGTTCCTTACTTGCTATCTTCCTTACTTTATCATGTGACTTCGTAAGTAATCCGGTTTGAGTCCGATATGGTATACGGTTCCGGATATCGATAGTAAAGACTACCCTGAACTGTTCTGAGATATTCCCCCCATCCGAATTAGTAAAGACCGAATGGACTTTATGTTAAGTTATATTTAAATAGATTTATAATTTTTCCTTTATTCATGTCGTTTTTTAAGAAAAAACTGGCTGTGAACGGGGTGCCGGATAATCAACTTATTTGCATACCGGTTCTACTGGAGCATCTTCCGAGGTTTTCAAAGTGCGTTTTCTCCCGCTTTTTTTTTCACCCTTATCCTCACTCCCACTTGATTCCATCAGTTTCGCCAGCCAGCACGTTTCTTCGAAACTTTCCAGGATTATCTTAACAACCATTGTAAGTGGTACGGCAATCAGCGCTCCTGCGGTCCCCAGCACATAAGACCAGTAAAATAGAGACAGAAACACGATGGATGGAGATAATTTAAGGCCCTTCCCTGCAAGGGACGGAAAAAGGACGTTTTCTACGAGCGCATTGACGAGTGAGATGCCGACAAGGATAGCCAGCGCCCCTAGAGGCCCGTATTCAAAAAGTGCAAGGAGCATTGGAGGAAGAGCAGCCAGAATAAAACCCAGGTAGGGAATGTAACCGAGTAGGAATGTCAGGAAACCCCAGAGAATTGCAAAATCAATGCCCCCTATCAGGAGAAGTAAGGCAGTCCCAACCCCTCCTATCAGATTGGTTTCAGTCCGTATGACAATGTAGTTCACAAGGCTTCTGCCAAATTCAGTGGTCTGCGATAGCAGAAAAGACTGCTTCTCAGCCACCTTTTGCACCTTTTTCGGAGCTCCGGCGGCATCCAGCAGCAAGAACGTTGTTGTAATAATGATAAGCCCGGTTGTTGTCCCGGCATCTAAAACTCCAGTAAGGATTCCTGCCGTAAGACTGAAAGCAAATGCTCCCACATCACGCAGGATTGATTCTACAGAGAATCCGACGGATGGCAAATATATTGAAAGATTTTCCAGAGTTTCCATTAACTGGGTTTCATAGTTTGGGATGCGGCTGCTGAGCTGAAGTAAAGACCCTACAACCAGAAACCCGGTGCCTATGGCAACAACAATGAAAAAAAGGATAGCCAGACCGACGCTAACAGTGCTAGGAACCCCTTTTTTTTGGAGCCAGTGGACAAGAGGGGCAAAAATTAGAAAGGCGAAAATCGAGAAAAAAACGGGCACGAGTATGGTTGCTATCTGCTGCATACCGATAGTGAGAACAACCGCAGCGGTACTGTAGAGCAGAATTCTGGCTGGTATCGAATGACGATTTACATTCATAGTTACTTCCCTAATCATTTTTTTATGATTCATTTACTAGCGCTCGTGTGGAAATAAAACTTCTCTTAACATCCGTCACCCGGCCCATGTAGCCAATATTTGTACGGTCTCTTTTCAGGCTGTCTCGTCAGCATTAAAATGTCGTAATGATTATATTATATAATGTTCATAAAGAATCTCAGGGATTCCTTATGAATAGACACGTTATAAATGGTTTTTTATACTCCACTTAGTGCCTATCCGACAAGTCTATAATGGCATGTTATAAAGTTACAATAGGTATATAATGTCAGAGTATCTGTTCCGACGCTGTATATCTCCAATTGTAAAAGTTACAGCAGGTCACAACATTTTTCGGATAGGCTCTAAATAGATGGCTCTGCAGGTTCTTTATTCTCCAAAATAAATCTTTTGAAGAAATCCTTGAAATGAGGATGCAGAGAATTCATTTCAATAATTTGATATGGAGATATCCATGTATATTCCATATGTTCAGGAATTAGTTTTACATCAGCTACAACATATCCTCCATCATTATACTGTACCTATTACTTTTTTTCGGAAGCTCAAATGTGACATACCCTGCAATCTACCAGGGATAAATGAAATCCCGGTTTCCTCCCAGACTTCCCGCACAATAAATTTCTCAAGAATTTCATTACGTTCCATTTTCCCCAGGCATGCCCCATTTTCTTGGATTAGTATGAAAGTTTTCTGAGCGTTTAAGAAGCAAAAATTTGCCTTTCCGTTCCGGATTATCGTTTATAAAGAGATAATATAAGGTTTCTCAGTTTCATGTATTTATATGTAAAATTTCCTTTTCTTAAAGGCTGTTCTTAAGATCCCTAATAGGTGGACTGTAGAAATTCTATAATTTGTGCATTTCCCCATATTTTTATAAACATTGTGTTATAATATTCTCTATATTTTTCCAAAAAAAGAAGGGTCATTCAATTTTGAAATCGAAAAAGTACGTTAAATTTGTTGATATAAGCCTAATAAATTTCAGAAAGTCGAAACTGAATTACTGACAAACTGAAAATAGAAACTGAATTACTGATAAGCTGAAGACTGAAGACTTACTTAAACAATAATTAGTGGTGAAACAAGGAGTCCAAAAGAACTTGCATCTCATTTGCTCACGTTAGTAAAGAGCCTAAAGAATACGAAGATGTAGACGCACAAGTTGAACTTTTAACAAAAATAATTAAAAGGTACCT
>JAUPKV010000419.1 GCA_030837265.1 Methanobacteriota archaeon | reverse complement strand
TTCAGGATAAAACAGGTAAGAAGGTAGCTGATGTTGAAAACTCTAAATTCTGTAAAACAAAAAAATCCTGAGGACAAAAACCCGGAAAAAAGGACTGAAAACGGGATTTTATCGGTCCTGGTACACGAACTCAGAAACAATTTCAGCCTTAACCTTGCAGAAATTAAAGTAACAGATGTCAGGATAGGTCTGGCCTATACAGGAGTCCTGCTCTCAACCGGTTATGGAGGTGTGACCTGTACCCCTCTTTACGATGTATCCTGCTGCTCAAGAGTGTTTTTTCCGGAAACTCTAAGAAATCAAACTGCCGATTACATACTTGAACTGGCCCTGTCAGAAAATCATGTTGAAGCCGCAGTCGGAATAGCAACTTTAAACGCTTTTTTCCACATGTTGCACGGACTAAAAATGATAAGTGCCCCAACTTCAGATACAGATATTCTTGACCTTATAAATCCTGAGGACAGGATTGCAATGGTAGGTTATTTCGGCCCTCTTGTTCCGAAAATCCTGAAAATAACAGAGAAACTTACGGTTCTGGAAAAACGAAAAATCGAAAGTGCTGAAGCCAGGACTTTGCCTTCGGAAAAAGCCGGGGAGATTCTTCCTGCTTCCGATGTAATTATCCTCAGTGCTAGCACCCTGGTCAATGGAACTTTTGACGAACTTCTTGCCCTTCGGGGGTCAGCAAGAGAAGTTGTCCTGCTCGGCCCGAGCTCTCCTCTTTACCCGGAACCTTTTTTTCAAAGGGGGATTACAGCAGTAATGGGAACCATAATTTTTGACCCATTCAATATGCTTACTATTGTCAGTGAAGCCGGAGGAACTAAAAAACTCCAAAGGCACTGCGGGAAGAAAATCGCATTCAGAAAAATGAGCAAAAAGTCAATATGAGCGTTATTCGGAGCATCAACAAGTTGCGCAGGGACTTCTGCAAACAGTTACTAAGTTACACTCCGGCAAATACTTTTACGTCATGAATTTTCCAGCTTGACGATTGCAGTTAGTTCAGCAATAAGAGTTTTGCCTTCACTGTCAATGACTTTCAAGTTAATCTCAGAGCCGGCTTTGAATCCATAGTTATCGGACGTATTGCCCACCCCGTTTACATTTACTTCTACACTGGACTCAATACGGCTCACCGAACTGTCCTGCCCGCAAAGCACCAATTTTTCTCCGGCACTCCATAAACCGTCTTTAAGGACTGCACGATTTAGGGTTTCATAAGCAGGATTTTTTCCTGCAGTACTAAGGTTCAGGTAGGAAACAGAAAGGTTTCCGGTGACATGGGTGCCCCCATGCCCGGGGATGCCGTGATAGGAATTTCCGTATCCTGAGATCCGTATGGAAGTCGAATCAAGCGGAAGAGAACTGCCTCCTTCATGTACAAACACCATCTTGTTTTTGTCAAACGCAATGTCTTCAGATCTGGTACCATAAAGTCCCCCTTTACAGGATTCAAGAGTAATCCTCGACATCTGCGGCTGGAGCCCTGCTTCACCACCGGACAAGTTAAAAGCAGTGCAAACAACTATGCCTGCAAGTGCAAAAGTAATTAATAACAGAAGAATTGAACCTATTACCGGAGTATAAGCTTTTGATGCGGATTTTAGTGATAAGAAAGATTTAGACCTGATTTTTTTCATAGATTATTCAGATGAAATATGTGCAAACTTGTTTAAAAAATTTCCGATTGATTAATACATATGCCTTATTAAAGTTCTAAAAAATGAGTTGAGGAAAAATTATAATCCTCGGATTCTGAGATCTGAAACATAAAATGTAAAACTGAGATTAAAAGGGCTCTGCAACCTATTTTCTTCTCCTCTGTTTTTTCTCATACTCTTTTTCTAGCTCAAAGATTCCCTTAACAGACTCCAGTTCCCTTTTGCTTCTGGAATAGAAAAAAAGCACCAGAACTACTCCAATGAGCAGGGCAACAATTGCACACAGGAAAAGTAAAGGAGCTGATTGTGAATAATATTTAACCTGAATGGCTTCATCTCTTTCTCCCAGTTTGGAAGAGATCCAGAGTAGGTTTTGCCTTCCTTTCTCATCAAAACTTACGTTAGAAGGCGTTGGCCGTGCTATCCCGAATATCCTGTTGCCTGTAACATATCCTGGTGGAAGGATTACGCGAATATATTCGGAATCAGGTCTTATGAACGCAAAACTCTGGGTTGCTGGGACCGCGATGGTGTAAGCAATAAAGCCTGTTATGGGTTCCTTAAACTCGAGATTCAGAATCTTCATATTCTCGCTAATTTCTTGAGTAAGTGTATAATTGATATCTGAGGTCCCATTTTTCTGTGAAAGCCTTTCAAAAGTTTGGGCGTCTGCTGTGGTCTTGTTTGCAGGCTCGACAAGCAATACGAAATTTTGAATTGGTTTTTCTTCCGAACCGCCTCCCAAAGAGTCGGGAGGATAAATCTCCAACTTACTGCAATTTATTTCTAGATTTACGACCTTTGCTGTTGTTCTGTCTTCCAGGAGATAGTAAGTGGTAGTATTTGCAAGCTTATTATTAGTCCATTCATTTTGAAATACCTCAAACTCATAGTTAGATACGTTGCCGGACTGGTTAAGAGCAATTTGTTTTTTTTCTTCCGCACAGCCTGACATTAAGACCGGTATCATGATAAGGAGTATAAGCAAAATCTTCATTCTCATTTTCAAAAACAATTCTCCCTTGAACTCGAGGTGATTTTTCAGCTCTTAGAGATCTTCTCTCACCGAGGAAAGCATTAACAGAGTCTGAAACATGCCGCTTCTATCATATGCTCTCTATTCTTAATAAATAAAACGGATAGCTTTCGGACAAATCGGGGCATTACATCAATCTTTGGCATAAATAAATTTAGTGAGTAATCAGAGTTTTATTCGTTATAAATAATATTTTGCGACAGATCAAAGGGTCCCACTCAAAAACAGTATGCTTAAATGTAAAAAAGAATATCTGCAGATTGCTTACTTTCACAAAGATCAGAAATGGCAAAGTTTGGAGTGTGCTTCCTTCTCTTTCTTGTGACTACATCATAAAGGATTTCGTGAAAATGGAAGACGCTGAAGCGGAGGCGGATTATATGAAATGTACTTTTTGTGACGAAGAAATACAAGGATCCGGGTATAAAATAGCTAATGATGTGATAATAAGAGGTGTTAAACCTGGTAACAGAAGATCGGTAGCTACAATTAAGGATACAGGAGATGTATGTTCCAGGACTTGTCAAATAGCTTCAAAGATTGCATATTTAGTTCATATAAAATCTTTTAAACTCTCTGGGGAAACTTATGGGCAGGCGCTAGAGTACTGTAATTGCGCTGAAGAAGAGTTTATAAAAGGGATGGATAAGTATATAGAAATAATGAATAGAAAAATATTCATGGTTGAATAATTCCTTTAATAAAAATTTCAAACTCTATAACTCTGAGATTGTCTACTATTAATTTTGTTGGTTCAGGGATCTTTCTACCATAGTCCATTCAATCTTCTTTATATACTTCGCCTGAAGTTTCGAAACATAAAGTACGTTACTACCAATGAGTATTTTCACATCTGAAGGTTTTGGGGACTCATCCCCAAGAGGAAGAAGTACGGGGCCCTCAGGAGAGGTGGAAAGCCTAAAATCCTGTCCACTCTTTCTTATGTAAGCTCTTACCTTCTCGTCAATTGAAAACGCCGGAATCATTTAAAGCACCAATGCAAGACTTGTCCTGAGAGAATAAATAATTACAGGTTATTAATTCGGGGAATTATAATACTTCCATAGAAAAGAAAGAAGTCTTTAAATACACGTTTAAAATACACCTAAATACACATATATATCTGTACTTAATTTGAATATAATTTTAAATCTATCTATACTTAATTTGAAATTTTAAAAAGATCTTAGAAATGTATTTTTAATGATCCTTTAATTCACCTTAAATACCGAGCCTCTACGCAGCTTTAAATTTCACAAAAGCCATTAGAGTGAAGATACTATGATGATGAAAGACAGGGGAAAACTTGTGATCTGGCCAGCCTACATAGACCAGACGAGAACCAGGGACATGGGCAGAATAATCTCCCTTAAAAATGCAGTAAAGGAGCCGCAACTCAATGAGATAAAAGAAGCGGCTAGAAAACTTGGCCTGAATCCTGAAGTCGAGCCGGAAAAAGCCTATCCCAAATCCTGTTGGGAAAAAAGCGGGAGAGTACTTGTAGATGATACCGGGCCAAAATCTGTCATTGCGAAGCAGATAGCTTTATATATAAAAAAAATACGGAATCAGAAGGGTTCTGCCAAAACAAACGAACCTATCAAGACAAAAGAATCCACTAAAACAAAAGAACCCGCAAAAGGAAAAGAACCTGCTAAAACAAAAGAACCTGAAAAAAACAAGGGCACTTCCAAAATCAAGGGTTTTTTCAAATTTTGAATTGCTGCAGGTAAACTCCTGTAGTGAAGAAAAAGAATTAGCCCTATTATTAGCTCTATTATTATATTTGTGAATGTGCTTTATTTTAACCTTTTATAAGGATATCTCATCTTCTTTCCACAGCGCTGACAGGAAATAACGATATATCCTTCCTTCAGCCTGTAAAGTGCGTTGCTCCCAGGCACCAGGAAAGCATAGCAATGTTTACAGATGCTTCTTTTAATCTCCTTTGGAATACTCATTCTATTCCTCATGGAAATATTCCTGATAAGCTGTACATAGCGCTCGCTGCGGTCAGGATGTTTTTCGTAATCCTTTATCGCAAGCTCAAAAAGCCGCCACATGCGTTGAGTTGCGATATCTTGGATTAAATTTTTCTGCTGTTTTCTGGCTACTCTGGACATAGTTAGACTGATCCTCTGGTTTTTCCTGTCATGAATCAAGAATAACCACATAAATATTTGGGTCCTTGCTGTTTACAAGAGCCTTAAACTTTTCGGGGTTTCCAGCTGTTTTCTCTGTATCGCCCTTATAACTCTTCTTGTATCTCCCCTGAACTGAAGAGAACAGTTTTCCGGGGAAAGGTCAAAAGGAAATGTAAACAAAAATGTTTAAAAATTATTAGTGTGTAAATTAATTCAAGTTCTTAAAAC
Organism: Methanobacteriota archaeon; assembly: GCA_030837265.1. The sequence goes on along the minus strand of JAUPKV010000419.1, from coordinate 5,999 downwards.
TTGCTGCATTAGAGAATGTAAAATAAAGGTTTTAATTCGAAAACAGGGTAAATACATGGATAAAAGAGGTAATAAATGAAGTCTATAACTAAATTTTTTTCCCTAACTTTTATGTTCTTATTCTTAATTTTTTTTACTTCTGCTGCTTCTGCTGCTTCTACACAAAGAGCGGATGGTCAATTTACCCTTATGGAGACTCAGATCACAAATAACGAATCAGACCAGACAGATCCTGCTATCTATGGGGATAATATGGTATGGCAGGACGAACGTAATGGAAATTGGGATATTTACCTGTATAACCTCTCAACTTCTGCAGAAACCCGGATTACCACCAATGAATCAAACCAGACAAAACCTGCTATATCTGAGGATAAAATAGTGTGGCAAGACTATAAAAATGGTAGCTGGGATATTTATATGTATGAACTTTCCACTCAGAAAGAAATTCAGATCACGGACGAGTCAAGCGATCAGGTAAATCCTGCTATCTGCAAGGACAGGATAGTATGGCAGGACTATAAAAATGGGAATTGGGATATCCATATGTACGATCTTTCCACTTTGAAAGAAGCTCAAATTACTACTAATAAATCCGATCAGATAGAACCAGCCATATATGGTGACAGAATAGTATGGCAGGATGGCCAAGAAGGAAGAGATATCTATTTATATGAGCTTTCTACTTCCAGACGGCTTTTTAATCTATTCTGGAACAGTCAAAATTTTGAATTGCTTTCAATAGTTACGGGCTCTGATACTTCAAAAATCCGGAAGTTTATTAAATGTCTCACTTCTAAGGAAATCGATGTAGCTACCTGTGAATGTAATAAATATGAGTCTGCTGCAATATATGGGAATAAGGTAGTGTGGGCAGATAGATGCAATTTAGACCTGGGTAATCCCACAAATCCGGATAATACAACTAACCTTGAAAATAATAACTCGGAAAGCCCCAATATTTATAGCTCCGGTATTTACACGTATGACATCTCTAATTCTACGGAAGCTCTGATTATCAACGTATTCAACTCTGACGGATCATGTTTGCTCCCTGCCATCTATGGGAATACAATTGTGTGGCAGGATTCGCGCAATGGAAATTCCGATATATATATGTATGATCTTTCTAACTCTATCGAAACCCGGATTACTATTAATGAATCAAATCAGGTAAAGCCTGCTATCTACGGAAACAGGATAATATGGCAGGACTCATGTAATGGAAATTGGGATCTCTACATGTGTACGCTTGCTCAGGAAGATGCAAAGCCCCTTTCTCCAGTCTCAAATGCCTATAAAAGTGGTTTGAACCTGATAAGTCAATTGTTGAGGTTAAAATAACAAAATATTTGAAATTGGCCTCAGATTGTTCCGAAAATCGAGAATGAACAGCAAGAAAAAACAGCAAGAAAATTTCCAGCTGTAATTAGCGTTTTAACTCAAATTAATGCTAATGTCGTCCGAATAATGATTCTAAGAGATAAGAACTGTGAAGGTCTTTGATCGAGACTGGCTACGTGTTTTTTTTGATAATGTTTGGCTCAATTACTTTTTTGTATATGATTTTCTGGATTTGGCAGACAATTGGCAGTCTGACAACTACTGCTTCTCTTTTATTTCCGGAACTATGAACTCCAATTGATTCCTTTCCGTCAGCAATTATAAAGAGTTCTTCATTATACTGAGTGCCGTCAATAACAATACTATCAATAGAATCTTTTAAATCTCTCATAACTTCTCTAAATTCAAAAGGTAATGATTTAAATTTTTCAATTTCACTCACGATGAAAATTAACTTGCACGTTTTTTCAATTTTTTTAAGTTCCGATTCGAATTCCTGCAGGTATTCAGGGTTAGATGAGAATATAATCAATTCTTCCTTTACTCCGGCAAGAATTTCTCGGATTCGGTTTCTTATTCCCCATTCACTCTGGATACACCAAACAGGAGACATCTTCGGTAGCTCATAACCTAGCTCGTTAAGCTGGTCAAGTGTCTCGGTTGTACAATCTAAAAATTCATCCTTGATCTTCGCAATTATCTGCTTCGGATCGACTGCCCTGAAATAAGTAGGGGTCCCCTGCCGTACTTCCAGAAAACCTTTTTTGGCAAGTACCTTAAGGATCTCGTATATTTTAGCCCTTGGCACATTTGTGAGTTCATGGATCTCGCGGGCTGTAGCCTCTCTCAAACTGACAAGCCCGACATAAGCTTTAGCTTCATTTTCGGTTAGCCCGAGCTTTTCTAAGTTGCTAATTAACTGAGGATTAATTTGAGAAAACATTTGTTACCCCTAGAGTAACAATAGATTTAAATCTTTTCATATTATTACTAAGTCCTGAAAAAACCTAAGGGTTTAGAAGACTCTTTAATAATTATAACTTTTATAATATAACAGGATCCAATTAATATAAAACATTGGGAAGTGAGATCTTGTTAATAAACCAATCATTATTAAATTTAAATATACTTCAAAACAGGCAATGAGAGGAATCCGCCATTAAATCCATTTTTGAAAAACTTGGAGTTTTTATCCAGAACAACCGCTTGACCATACTTGTGGTCTTTTTCCTTCTCATCTTGTTATCATTTCAGGGTGCACAGAAAATCTACATGGCATCAGGAACTGATACATTTGTCAGCAAAGATTCGCGGCTGTATCAGGACTACGATCACCTTTTCGCAAGCTTGTTTCAAACTCAATCTATCGTGGTGATGGTAGAAGGAAATGATGTAAGGTCTTCAGATTTAATGCAAGCTGTGGACCGGCTTGAACATCAGCTTCAGTCGACTGAAGGAATTGAAGAGACCACAAGTCCTGCTTCTGTCATTAAGCAAATAAACTATAAAATGACAGGTAGGTCTTATATTCCGGATACCGATGCAGAGGTCAAGACAATAATTGATGGAAATCCCAGTATATTCGGGAAATTGATTCCTGACAATACACATATGGTGATTTCTGTAGTAATGGCTGGATCTGTCACAGATGACAAGAAAAAAGAGATTTTGATGGCTACGCAAGAAGCTGTCAAAATTTCTGGTTTTCCTCCCTCATACAATGTGATAGTGACAGGCGATCCAGCCTTCAGAATCGCGATGAATACTGAGATGAATTCGAGTATGGGACCTTTGCTTGGGCTTGCTGGTTTCTTTATGCTCATCGTGCTGGGTCTTGTTTTTGGCCATGTCCGCTGGAGATGGCTGCCTTTACCTGTTGTTTTCCTCGGTGTGATATTCACTTTCGGAGCTATGGGCTTTCTGGGAATTCCACTGTCTATGGTTTCCATGTCAGCTTTTCCAGTTCTGATAGGGCTCGGCATCGATTATGCAATTCAGTTCCATAACAGGATTGAGGAAGAACTACATAAAGAAGGAAATAAATCCAAAGCTATTATAAGAACGGTAAAACACACCGGGCCGGCTGTGCTTATAGCTCTTTCCATGACTGCTCTGGGCTTCTTTTCCTTATTTACATCTTCAGTTCCAATGATTCGGGATTTTGGAAAGCTTCTTACGATCGGCATAATAATGTGCTATATCGCGGCTCTCTTTGTTGGTTTAATAACTGTTTCTCTTTTTGACAGCACCTCGGAAAGTGATCTGTTTAAAAGATTAAAGAGCAGATTTAAACCTCTAAAAGCAAATGTAGAGAGCGTTTCTCCCAAGAAACCAAAACCCCGGTTTATAGGAGATTTCCTGGCAAAGCTAACAGATTTTACAATAAAGTATAATGTGGTTGTAATCGGAATTGCAACTATGCTATGCATTGTAGGTCTCGTTGCCGATGAATCGGTGGGAGTCCAGACGGATACGCAATCTTTTGTTCCCCAGGACATGCCTGCTCTTCTAAATCTGTATCATCTGAAAGATATTATGGGTGGAACCGATGAACTTGATCTCATTCTAAAAGTTAACGACAACGCTGACCCTAATATCCTGAATTGGATAGACAAATTCAGCGAACATGAGACGCGCAGAGCTCATATTTACAGTGCTTCAAGCATTGTGACTCTTGTAAAACAATATAACGGTGGCACAATTCCGAATAGTCGTGATGAGATTGAAGCGATTTATGGAAAAATTCCGGAATCTCAGAAATCAAAATATCTTTACGGCAAAAACATGCTTCTCATAACTTTCAATATTGGAAATGCCCAGGAAGATATAAAGATCACAGGGATTCAGGATTTGACCAATAATGTAAAACAGGATATTCAGTGGATGCAAGTCCCTCCAGGAACCACAGTAACTATCACTGGAGGCTCTATGGTGTATACTGAGGTTATAGGCGCTCTTACAAGCGGAAGGATTGAAATGACCTACATTGGGCTTTTCCTGGTATTGGGCGGTCTATTGATAGTATATAGGGACTGGCTAAAAGCCCTTGTTCCGATTATCCCAATGTTTATGGTTACTGGCTGGTCCGGATTAGTAATGAAATACCTGAATCTCGACTACACTCCTATGACTGCAACTCTGGGCGCTTTGATCCTCGGAATTGGGTGTGAATACTCAATTCTCATGATGGAAAGATACTTTGAAGAAAGAGATGGAGGAGCTGATCCTCTTGAAGCTATACATAAGACAGCTGCAAGTATCGGGGCGGCCCTTATTGCCTCGGGAGCTACGGTTGTTTTCGGGTTTGCAGCTTTGATCGCATCTCCTTTTCCCATAACCAGCAACTTTGGACTGGTGACAGTAATTGATATCCTGCTTGTTATGGTTGCAACCTTCACGGTATTTCCTCCTCTTATCATAGTACTTGACTCCTGGAGGCAAAAGAAAAGAGGAACTCAGGCGCCAGACAAAAAAGCAAAAAACATCCAGGGGGCCGACACCTAATGAACAAACCCCAGAATTACACATCACATAAATTAGTAACAAAATTTGTTTCATTTGCAGTTCTCCTCTCCGTTCTCTCAATAATCATATCTCCGGTTCTTGGAGCTGATGATAACAAAGGCGGAAACTTCCTAATTCCTGGCAATGGGTACACCGTGGATTATTACAGGAGCTACGGTGAGCCGACAATTGAAGCCTCTGTAGCAGGAGATCCGGAATTTAAGAGGGGAGAAATTGCAGACCTTCAGGTAACGCTTGTAAACAAAGGCATAATGGAGGGTATGAAGCGGCTGTATGCGGATCAGTCACGCATCCCGGATTCTAAAGAAGAGTCTATTGCTCTTGCCGAGATGAGCGCAGAACAAGATTGTACCATAGCAAAAGTCATTGAAGCAAATCTGATCTCAGAATCCGATTACATACACGTTGAACCTACAACTACTCTTCAGATCGTAGACGAACTTAAAACCGGAAATATACAGTCTATCAGGTTCACCATACGCATTGACGAGAATACTCCTGCAGGAGAGTATAAACTGAAGCTTCCCGTAACTTATCAATATCAGAACAATGTCCGAACGGAAACTTCAAACGCGATAGACCTTGGACTAACTTCTGATTCAGTGGCATTTGCACGGGATTATTCTACAGAAAATATTACTCTTCCTCTTCAGATCTCGATTAAAAAAGAGCCGAAATTTGAGATTAGCAATATTTCGGGCACTCTGAAACAGAGTTCAACCAATTTGATTAATGTTACTTATACGAATCATGGGGAGACTGCAGCTCAAGATGCTCAAGCCAAAATTGTTGTAATGAAACCCCTCAGTACCAGCAAGTCAACTGTCAGGCTTGGGACAATAGGTCCTGGGGAAAGCCAGACAGCATCATTTGAAATCTCAACTGACTCAGGTGCGGTGGTTAAGAACTATGCTATTGACAGTGAAATGAAATACACAGACAGTGATGGGAAAACCCGGTTTTCTGAGAATATGAAAGTGTATATGCCAATTGAAAAATCCGAGTCCACATTCAGCACAACTATGATAGTCGGTATATTACTGGCTCTTGTCGTCATCTACCAAATTGTAAAGGTGCTCCGCAACAGGAAAAAATACAGTGAGAATGAATCAGGTGATGAGAATGATTAA